>JBBQKT010000005.1:0-26887 GCA_038327205.1 Burkholderiales bacterium
GACGGCGCCGAATCGGCCGAGTTGGTACTGCAGCCGGGGCGGATTGCCTATGTGCACTTGGTGCGCGGCAGCCTGACGGTCAACGGCCAAGCACTGACAGCCGGTGATGCCGTTCAGTGGACGCCGGCAAAGAATGCCGAAGTCGGGCAGGATGCGCGCCTCGTGTTGAGCGAAGGTGCAGACGCCGAAGTGCTGGTTTTTGATTTGGCTGCCTGATTTTTCAACCCTGATCCCAACACCTTGAGGACCACCCCATGAGCAAGATCGCCATCGTTTATCACAGCGGCTACGGCCACACCAAGAAGGTCGCCGAGGCCGTGGCCGAAGGCAGCGGCGCCGCGTTGATTGCCATCGATGCCGAGGGCAATCTCGGCGCCGACGACTGGGCCAGCCTGGCTGCGGCCGACGCCATCATCTTCGGCTCGCCCACCTACATGGGCGCGGCCTCGTGGCAGTTCAAGAAGTTCGCCGATGCGTCGAGCAAGGTCTGGTTTGGCCAGGGCTGGAAAGACAAGCTGGCCGCCGGATTTACCAATTCCGCCAGCCTGAACGGCGACAAGGCTTCGACCTTGAACTACTTCGTGACGCTGTCGCAGCAGCACGGCATGCTTTGGGCCGGCACCGGCATGCTGCCGGCCAACGCCAAGGCCGCCACCCGCGCCGACATCAACAACCTGGGTGCCAGCATCGGCCTGATGACGGCCACCCCCTCGGACGCTTCGACCGACGAGATGATCGCCGGTGACATCGCCACGGCCAAGGCCTTTGGCGAGCGCATCAAGGCCATCGCCGCACGTTGGGCCGAGTGACATTCAAAGGCAACAAACAGCACCTGCCCAGCAAGCCCTGCGTGGCCTGCGGGCGGGTGATGACCTGGCGCAAGAGCTGGGCTAAAAACTGGGCCGAGGTGAAGTTCTGCTCGGACGCCTGCCGCAAAAACAAGAAAGGCACCGCCGCTTGAGAAACCTTGTTTTGGTGCTGGGCGACCAGCTCGATCTGGATGCCGCCGCCTTCGATGGTTTCGACGCGGCGGTCGATGCCGTTTGGATGGCCGAGGTGGCCGAAGAATCGACGCAGGTCTGGTCGGCCAAGCAGCGCACGGCTTTGTTCTTCGCGGCAATGCGGCATTTCGCCGTCGCGCTGGAAGCGGCTGGGCGGCCGCTGCACTACACCCGCCTGACAGGCACGAGCAGCCTGGGTGCTGAACTGCAAGCAGCCGTTGAGTGCCTGAAACCTGAGCGGCTGGTGATGACCGCGCCCGGCGATTGGCGTGTTTATCAATCGTTGAAGGCCGTGGCTCAGGCAGCCGGTTTGCCGCTGGAGGTGCGTGACGACCGCCATTTCTACACGACGGTGCGCGATTTTTCGGCCCATGCCGAGGGGCGCAAATCACTGCGGCTCGAATATTTCTACCGCGAACTGCGCACCCGCTTCAACGTGTTGATGGACGTCGCCGGCAAGCCGCTGGGTGGGCAATGGAACTTCGACGCCGACAACCGCGAGGCCTTTCCCGCCAGCGGGCCGGGTGCCGTGCCGCCGCGCAGCTGCTTTGAGCCCGATGCCATCACCCGCGAGGTGATCGAGTTGGTCAACCACCGCTTTGCCGATCACCCCGGCAGTCTCGACAGTTTTGCCTGGCCGGTGACCCGCACGCAGGCCTTGCAGTCGCTGGACGCCTTTATCGCTGAGCGGTTGCCGCATTTCGGCCGTCACCAGGATGCGATGTGGCCCGGCGAGCCCTGGCTGTATCACTCGCACCTGGCTGCGGCGATGAACCTCAAATTGCTGGGCGCACGCGAAGTGGTTGATGCGGCGGTGGCCGCCTTTCATGCGGGTCACGCGCCGCTCGCCAGCGTCGAAGGTTTCGTGCGTCAGATCCTCGGCTGGCGCGAATATGTGCGCGGCATCTACTGGACGCAGATGCCGGGCTATGTCGATCGCAACGCCCTTGATGCCCACGAGCCCCTGCCCGATTTCTACTGGACCGGCCAGACCGAGATGGCCTGCATGCGCGACGCCATCAAGCAGACCTTGGAGCACGGCTACGCCCACCACATCCAGCGCCTGATGGTCACCGGCCTGTACGCGCTGCTGCTGGGCGTCGACCCGAAGGCCGTGCATGCCTGGTACTTGGCGGTTTACGTGGATGCCGTCGAATGGGTCGAGCTGCCGAACGTACTCGGCATGAGCCAGTACGCCGACGGCGGGCTGATGGCCTCCAAGCCCTACATCGCCAGCGGCAAATACATTCAGCGCATGAGCCCGGCCCATTGCAAAGCCTGCCGCTTCGACCCGGCCGCGCGCGAGGGCGACAAGGCCTGTCCGTTCACGACCCTGTACTGGGATTTTCTGGGCCGGCATGAGGCGACCTTGGCCGCCAACCCGAGGACGGTGATGCAGGTCAGAAACTGGACGCGCTTGAACGAGACGCAGCGGGCAGCCATTGCCGAGGGCGCGGCAGCCCTGCGCAGCAAGAAATGATGCCCCTCTTTCCACCCACCCGCGAAGCCGCGTTGGCACGCCTGGCCGCCGTCCGCCCCGGCGACTACGCGCGCAGCCGCAATGCCATTGACGGGGCGGTCACCCGGCTGTCGCCCTACATCACGCACGGCCTGCTGTCCCTGCCCGAGGTGCTGGCGAACGTGTGGGCCAGCCAACCCGGCCTGAGCCCGCAGCACAAGTTTGTGTTTGAGCTGGGCTGGCGGGAGTTTTTTGCCCATGTCTGGCAGCACCGGGGCGACGAGATTTTCGAATCGCTGCATGCGGGCGTGTTGCCCGAGGTGGCTTATGCCGGCGAGCTGCCGCTGGACATCCGGCAGGCGCGCACCGGCGTGCCGGTGATCGACCAGGCAGTGCGCACGCTCTACGCCACCGGCTATTTGCACAACCATGCCCGCATGTGGCTGGCGAGCTATGTGGTTCATCTGCGCAAGGTGCATTGGCGCGCCGGGGCTGACTGGCTCTATGGCCATCTGCTCGACGGCGATCTGGCCAGCAACCACCTCAGCTGGCAATGGGTGGCGGGCACGGGCAGCCACAAGCCGTATTTGTTCAACGCTGAGAACGTCGAGAAATACGCGCCGCCCGCTTGGCACAGCCCCGGCAGCGTGATCGACACGAGCTATGAGGCGCTGGACGCCATGGCGCGCAGCAGCAAGTCGGTGCGGGTGATAAAGCCCGGTGAAGCGGGCGTTGACGAGCCCAGTTTGAAGGGGGCGATGCCGCCAATGCTGGGGGCGGAGGTCAGCGGCCAGGACGTCTGGCTCGTCCACCCCTGGGCACTGGGCGAGCCACCGGCGGGCCTGATGCCTGTCGCGGTGTTGATCGATGAATTCCACCGTGCCTGGCCCTGGAGCGCGGCGCGCTGGGACTTCGTGACCGCGCGGATGGCAGCCATCACGCCACACCGCATTGTTGGCAACAGCGAATGGGTCGCTGCTGCCTTGCAGGGCGCGCGCTCGGTGCAGACCTTGGCTGATGCTCATCTCGATGCCTGCATGCCTGGCAGCGTCATGCGGCGACCGGTCGAGCGGCTGTTCGCGCCGGTCGAGATGCCCTGCGCGTCGTTCACGCGCTGGTGGTCGCGGGCGACTGCCAACGCAAAAAGCCTGAACGATCTGCCTGGGCTCCAGGCATTCGTTCAGGCTTCTTCAGCGGGGCCGTTGTTCGACGGCCCGCTGATGTGAGTCCTTAGACCTTCGGCTTGTCGCTGAACCAGCTGTCGCTGGCCGACTTTTGCCACGCAGCCAGTTGCTGTTCAGCATCGTCTTTGGCAATGCCGTAACGCTCTTGGATCTTGCCGGCGAGCTGGTCGCGGCGGCCGGCAACGACGTCGAGGTCATCGTCCGTCAGCTTGCCCCACTGCGCCTTGGCCTTGCCAACGACCTGCTTCCAGTTGCCTTCGATAACGTCCCAGTTCATGGTCTGCTCCTTGCGTTTGAATCAAATTTACGGGCGGATTGCGATTTCGTTCTTCACCGACTTCACGCCGGCCACTTTCCAGGTGATGCCTTCGGCCGTGGCCTTTTCCTTGGTGCTCTTGGCGAAGCCGCTGAGCATCACGGTGCCGTTCAGCGTTTCAACGCTGATGGCCGAGGCGTCCACGTCCTTGTTGTCGATGAAACGACCCTTGACGGCCGTGGTGATGGCCGAGTCGTCCACATAGGCGCCGACCGTCGACTGACCGCGGGTAACCGCGCAGCCGGCCATCGTCGTGACGGCCGCAATGGCGATCAGCGTGGCAGCCAGGGTGGAGGAGAAATACTTGCGATTTGTTGTGTGTGTTGTCATGGTGGTGCTCCTTGAGCAGTGAAAAAAAGGGGTGGGTGAGAAAAAATTAAAGCCGGGTTCAGTCCGCGAGCCAGTCACTCAGCTCTTCGGCGTGTTCTTGCTCGTCGGTCAGGATGTCCACGAGCAAGCGCCGCGTGGCGGGATCCTTGTCGCCGATCAGGCCAATGATCTGGCTGTAGGCCTCGATGGCCACCCGCTCAGCGATCAAGTTGGCGCGGATCATGGCCTTCAGATCGGTCGAATCGTCGTACGCCGCATGGCTGCGTGCCGTCAAAGAATCCGGCGAAAAATCTGGCGAACCGCCGAGTTGGACGATGCGCTTGGCCAGCCGGTCGGCATGGCCGCTTTCTTCCATGGCGTGAACCATGAACTCTTCGGCAATCTTGGGTGAACTCAGGCCCTGCGCGGTGAAGTGGTGGCGCTTGTAGCGCAGCACGCAGACCAGCTCGGTGGCCAATGAATCATTCAGCAACTTGACGATGTCTTTGCGCCACGGGCCGCTGTTGGGTGTGACCGCGCCGTCATCCAGGCTGCGACGTGCTGCGTCGATGGCGGCTTCATTCAGCGCCATCCCGGTCTTTTCCGTCCGCTTGGCGGCTTGCTTACTGGCTTCGGTGACTGCGGTCATTGCTTGTCCTTGGCTGTTGCTTGATTCGATGACTGGACTGTAGAAATCTGCCTGCTTTCCAACCATCGGCAGGCTGCGCATCGCCGTGTAGGACAGCGCCGCAGGCCTTTGTGGGCGGTGGATGAGTGCGCCGCCGCACCGACAAATCGCCGCGCATTGCCCATGCTGATGGTCACGATTAATTCATCACCCCTTTGGAGAACTCCGATGACCTACAAGCTCAAGCAAACCCTGCGCCTTGCCGGCCCCGCCCTCGCTCTGTTGTTGGTGGCCGCCTGCGCCAGCATGCCGCCCCCGACGTCGGAGCTGGCTGTCTCCACCGCTGCCGTGGCCCATGCCGCTGGTGCGGGTGCCAATGAGGCCGCCCCCATCGACATGACCAGTGCCCGCGACAAGCTGGCCCGTGCCAACAAGGCGATGGTCGACAAGGACTACAAGCTGGCGTTGTCGCTGTCGCAAGAAGCGCAGATTGATGCGCGTTTGGCCGAGGCCAAGGCCGATGCCGCCCGCGCCGACAAGGCTGCTGCTGCCGTGCAGGCCGACAGCCAGGCGCTGCGCGAAGAGCTGGCCCGCAAGGCCAAGTGAAGCGCCGCAATCTCAACACCCACAACAACAAGGAAACCACCATGAACATGACCAAATTCCCACGCACCCTCAGCCTGATCGCCGCCGCCGCCCTGGCCGTCCTGACCGCTTGCAGCAGCGTCCCTGCCGACAACGCTCAGTTGAGCGAGGCTCGCCGCGACTACCAGATGGTGCAAGCCACGCCGATGGCGCAGAACTTCGCCGGTGCCGAACTGCGCCAGGCCAGCGATGCCCTGGCCCGTGCCGACGAAGCGCGCATGCGCAATGACTCGCCCGAGGCCGTCAACAAACTGGCCTATCTGGCCAAGCAAAGCACCGCTGTAGCCCGCGAGGTGGTCCGCCAGAAGACGGCTGAGATGGCCGTCACCACCGCCAGTGCCGAGCGCGACCGCATGCGTCTGGCTGCCCGTACGAATGAGGCCGACAACGCCAAGATGCAGGCCGACGCTGCCACGATGCAGGCCAATGCCGCCAAGTCGCGAGCCGACGCGTCGATGCGCGATGCCAATGCCGCCAATCAGCAGGCCGATGCAGCCCGCCGCGACACCGCCGACGCGCAGGCACGCGCTGCCACCTTGCAAGCGCAGCTGGACGCGCAAATGAAGGACATGGATGCCAAGCAAACCAACCGCGGCATGGTCGTCACCCTGGGCGATGTGCTCTTTGACACCAATCGCAGCGAACTGAAATCCGGTGGCCTGCGCAGTATCGAAAAGCTCTCCAGCTTCTTGAAGGCCTACCCGAAGCGCAGCGTCATTGTGGAAGGCTTCACCGACAGCGTCGGCAGCGACGCCACCAACCAAGCGCTGGCCGCCCGTCGCTCAGAGTCGGTCCAAACTGCCCTCGTCAACATGGGCGTGGCACGTGAGCGCGTGGCTGCCAAGGGCTACGGCGAAGCATTCCCGGTGGCTGGCAATGACAACGCAGCGGGTCGCCAACTGAACCGCCGTGTGGAAATTGTGCTGTCGGACGACAGCGGCAAGATCGCACCGCGTTGAACCCAGGCTGGATTCGCGTGAATCCGGCTTTTATCTGAGGCGGATGGCCGTGTAACGGCTGTTCGCCTGTCATCATCGGCCATGTTCCGAAGAGGCGCAGCGCCGCTCGACAGCGGGGGCTGCGAACTTCTGTTGGTGGCCCGCGCAAGCTACTCCCATTCCGGATCCATTCGTGTATCCCTGGGGGTTTTTTTATGCCTGACATCTTGTTGGTTGAGGACGTGGGCGACGGCGAGAGTGTTTCCAGCAAAGCCACCGAAAACACAGCGCGCGAGCAAAGCTCTCAATATGCGCGCAGCCTGCTGGAGGCGAGCCTTGACCCCCTGGTGACCATCAGCCCCGAGGGCAAGATCACCGACGTCAACCAGGGTTCGATCAAGGTCACCGGCGTGGCGCGGGAAAAGTTGATCGGCACCGATTTTTCCGAATATTTCACCGAGCCTGAGAAGGCCCGCCTGGGCTACCAACAGGTCTTTGCCGATGGGTCGGTCACCGACTATCCGCTCACGATCCGCCATCACGATGGCCGTCTGACCGATGTGCTCTACAACGCCTCCCTTTACCGGGACGTCAGCGGCAACGTGCTGGGCGTTTTTGCGGCGGCGCGGGACATCACCGCCCGCAAGCAGGCCGAAGCCGCGCTGCTTGAGGCAGGCACCCTGCAGCGGGCGATCTTCGACAGCGCCAACTTCTCCAGCATCGCCACCGATGCCAAGGGCGTGATCCAGATTTTCAACGTCGGCGCCGAACACATGCTGGGCTACACAGCGGCCGAGGTGATGGACAAGATCACGCCGGCCGACATCTCTGACCCGCAGGAAGTCGTCGCCCGCGCACGCGCTCTGAGCGTCGAACTCGGGACGGCGATTGCACCAGGCTTCGAGGCCCTGGTGTTCAAGGCTTCACGGGGCATCGAGGACATCTACGAGCTGACCTATATCCGCAAGGACGGCAGTCGGTTTCCGGCCGTTGTTTCGGTCACCGCGCTGCGGGATGTGGCGGGAACCATCATCGGCTACCTGTTGATCGGCACCGACAACACCGCCCGCAAGCAGGCCGAAGAAGCGCGCCAGCAGATGAATGCCGAGTTGACGCGGGCCAAGTTGGTGGCCGAAAAAGCCAATCTCGCGAAGTCGGAATTCTTGTCGAGCATGAGCCATGAACTGCGCTCGCCGCTGAATGCCATCCTTGGCTTTGCCCAGTTGATCGATACCGGCAGTCCGGTGCCCACGCCGAACCAGAAGGAGAGCGTCGACCAGATTCTGCAAGCCGGCTGGTACCTGCTGGACCTGATCAACGAGATCCTGGACCTGTCGCTGATCGAGTCGGGCAAGCTGTCGCTGTCGCTGGAATGCATTTCGCTGGACGAGGTGCTGAACGTCTGCCAGGCGATGATCGAACCGCAGGCGCAAAAAAGCGGTATCCGGGTGAAGTTTTCAGGCGGCGAATGCGGCAACTTTGTCAAAGCAGACCGCACGCGGGTCAAGCAGATTTTCATCAACCTGCTCTCCAACGCGATCAAGTACAACCGGGCCGGCGGCATGGTCGAGGTGATGTGCACCCAGGCTGCTGCGGAGCGCATCCGCATCAGTTTTCGCGACACCGGCGACGGTCTGTCGGCCGACAAACTGGCGCAGTTGTTTCAGCCCTTCAACCGGCTCGGCCAGGAGTTGGGCAGCGAGGAAGGCACGGGCATCGGTCTGGTGGTGTGCAAGCGCCTGGTGGAGCTGATGGGCGGTGTGATCGGGGCCGAGAGCCAGGTCGGCGTCGGCAGCGTGTTCTGGGTCGAGTTCAAGGCCACCAGCCCGGAGGCATCGCTCGCTGAGATTGAAGCCCCGGCGGTCATTGCGGCAACCCTGTCCGACTTGGCGCCGCACCGCTACACGGTGCTGTATGTCGAAGACAACCCAGCCAATCTGATGTTGATCGAGCGGCTGATGGCGCGCCGCGGTGATGTGCGTCTGCTGAGCGCGCGCAACGGCAACCAGGGCATCGCCATGGCCCGCGAGTCGCAGCCCGACGTGATCCTGATGGACATCAACTTGCCCGGCATCAGCGGCATCACGGCGATGCAGATTCTGGTCGCCGACCCGGCCACCGCCGCCATTCCCGTGATCGCGCTGAGCGCCAATGCGATGCCGCGCGATATCGAAAAAGGGCTGGCGGCCGGCTTCGTGCGCTACCTGACCAAGCCGATCAAGGTGGATGCCTTCAGCGACGCGCTCGACCAGGCGTTGATGCAGTCAGCCGCCGCCAAGAAAATTCAGGAACTCTGATGATGTTGAACCCCTTAGACACGCTGAACGCCAGCATCCTGATCGTGGACGACCAGGAGGTCAATATCCTGTTGCTGGAGCGCTTGTTGGGCCAGGCCGGTTATGTCAATGTGTCGTCCACCAGGCAGCCGGCCGAGGTGGTGGCGCTGCATCAAGCCCACCGCTACGACCTGATCCTGCTTGACCTGCAGATGCCGGTGATGGACGGCTTCGAGGTGATGGAAGGCTTGAAGGCCGCTGCCGCTGACCCCTATCTGCCGGTCGTCGTGCTGACGGCCCAACCGGCGCACAAGCTGCGTGCGCTGCAGGCCGGCGCCAAGGACTTCATCAGCAAGCCTTTCGACCTGACCGAGGTGAAGACGCGCATCCACAACATGCTCGAAGTGCGGCTCTTGTACAAGCGGCTTGAAAGCTATAACGAGGTGCTGGAAGAAGCGGTGCGCCTGCGCACGGCCGAGTTGCGCGAAAGCGAGCTGCGCTTTCGCCGCCTGACCGAGCTGGCTTCCGACTGGTACTGGGAGCAGAACGACACCGGCGAATTCACGCAGGTCTCGGGCCCGGCGCTGGAGATGGTGGGCATCGGCATGCCGGCGTTTTTGGGCGAGGGCGGGGATGGCAAGGGCAAGGGCAAGGGCAGGGGAAGCCGCCAAGGCACCGAGGGCTGGAACGAGATCGAGCGGCTGCGGCTGCAGGAGAAAATCCTGGCCCGCCAGTCCTTCATTGATTTCGCCGTCAGCCGTGTCAATCCCGATGGCTCTAAGCAGCAGTTCAGGGTCAGCGGCGAACCGATATTCGATGAATCCTGCCGCTTCACCGGTTACCGCGGCATTGGCGTGGAAGTCAGGGCCGAGCCGTCGTGATGACCACGACAGCCAACCCGGCTCAAAACCAGTTGCTTGCCGCCCTGACGGCCGTGCACTTCAAGCAGTTGCATGACGCGCTGGAGTGGGTGCCGATGCGGCTCGGCGATCTGCTCCATGCGCCTGACGTGCCGATGGAGCATGCCTATTTCCCGACCACGGCGATTGTTTCGCTGCATTGCCTGATGGACTCGGGCGCGGCGGCTGAAACTGCCAGGGTCGGCCATGAAGGCGTGGTCGGCCTGCCGCTGTTTCTGGGTGGCGAGAGCATGACCTGTGCCGCTGTCGTTCAGGCCGGCGGTCATGGTTACCGGATTGGGCGACAGGCCTTGGCGCAAGAATTGACGCGATCGGCGCTGATACCAAATTTCCTGTTGCGCTACACCCAGTCCCTGCTGAGCCAGATGATGCAGTCGGTCGTCTGCAACCGCCACCATTCGGTGGAACAGCAACTTTGCCGCTGGCTGCTGGCCACGCTCGACCGGCTGCCCAGCGCTGAATGCGTGACCACGCAAGAACTGATTGCCCGCCTGCTCGGCGTGCGCCGCGAGTCCATCACCGACGCCGCCGGCCGGCTTCAGCAAGCCGGCTACATCCGCTACCGCCGGGGCCATATTTCGGTCATCGACCGCACGGGGCTGGAGCAAACCGTGTGCGAATGTTATGGCGTGCTCAAGCTCGAATGCCAGCGGCTGATGCCTGAAATAGAGCTGCTGCCCGTGCATTGAGCCGGCGTGTCCGGCGCTGCGCCATGCCAGGGTCTGCTCGGTTTCACCCTGGTTTTAACCCAGCGGCACCACAAAACACCTCAGCCCGCCCAGCCCCTTCCAGGCCAATACTTCACCCACCCGCAACAACACCGCGTCGGCTTGACCGGCAGCGGCCAGCGCGGCTTCTGGCGTGGCGCGAATCAAGATAAAGCGCATCTCCTGACCATCGCGGCGCAGGCTCAGTTCCGCCTGCGGCCAATGCGAGGGCAGGCAGGGCTTGAAGCTCAGGCTGTCGGCCTGCTGATCGAGTCCGAAGATCGATTCCACCGCGGCGCGGTGCAGCCAGGCGGCCGCCCCGGTGTACCAACTCCAGCCGCCGCGTCCCACATAAGGCGGCTGGCTGTAGACGTCACCGGCCATCACATAGGGCTCGACGGCATAGACCGGGCCCTGGGTCGGATGGGCGGCGCGGTGGGCCGGGCTCAGCGCGGTGAAATAGCGCCAGGCCAGGTCGCCGGCCTGCTCGCGCTCGGCGGGGGTGGGCAGGCTGGTGGCGTGCTGGGCCTGGGCCATCAGCGCCCACACCCCGGCATGTGAGTATTGGCCACCGTTTTCGCGCACGCCGGGCGGGTAGGCCTGGATGTAGCCCGCGCTCGGTACGGCGTTTTGCAGGGGCGGATCGAGCAGGCGGATCAGCCCGGCCTCGGCGTCGAACAGTTGGCTGCGCACCGCCGCCATGGCGATGCGCTGCAGATGGGCTGGCGCGGCGTTGGACAGCACGCTCCAGGCCTGTGCGATCAGGTCAATGCGGGCCTCGGGGTTGGCCTGCGTGCCCAGCGGTGTGCCGTCATCAAAGAATGCGCGTTTGAACCACTGGCCGTCCCAGGCCGCACCCATCAACGACTGCTTCCAGCCCTGGGCCGCCGCACGCCATCGCTGCGCGCGGCTGACATCGCCGCGCTGGCCAGCCAGCGGCGCAAAGCCGTCCACCACGGCGCACAGAAACCACGCCAGCCACACCGACTCGCCCTGGCCGCCGATGCCGACACGGTTCATGCCGTCGTTCCAGTCACCGCTGCCCATCAGGGGCAGGCCATGAGCGCCGACGTTCAGGCTGCGGTCAATCGCGCGGGCGGCATGTTCGTAGATGCTGGCTTGCTCGCTGCTGGTGGCGGGCGTGTCGTAGCGGTCTTCGGCGCCGTCAGGAATTGGCAGGCCGACGAGGAAGGGCGCGCGCTCTTCGAGCAGGCCGATGTCGCCGGTGGCATGCAGATAGCGCAGGCAGGCGAAGGGCAGCCAGAGCAGGTCGTCCGAAAAATGGGTGCGCACGCCGGCGCCGGCGGGCGCGTGCCACCAGTGCTGCACATCGCCTTCGGCGAACTGGCGGGCGGCGCAGCGCAGCACCTGGGCGCGCAGCAGGTCAGGCGCGGCCCAGGTCAGGGCCATCGCGTCCTGCAATTGGTCGCGGAAGCCCGTCGCCCCGCCGGCCTGGTAGAACGCCGCCTTTGCCCACAGGCGGCAGGACAGGGTTTGATAGAGCAACCAACGGTTCACCAGCGCGTCGAACAGCGGGTCGGGCGTGGCGACGGTGGTGACGCCGAGCAGCTCGTCCCAATGCTGGCGGACAGCGGCCAGACTGGTGTCTGAGGGCAGAACGGCGCTGTCGGCGGCGAGTTGCCGCGCAGCCTCGGGCGTGGCGCCATAGCCAAGCAGGAAGACGCGTTCGGCGCTGCCGCCGCTGGCCACGTCCATCTGGCTTGCCAGGGCCGCGCAGGGGTCGAGCCCGGCGCCGGCCTGGCGGCCGAAATGGTCGGGCAAGACCAGGCGCCCGCGGGCGTCAAAGCACTCGCGCCGGTCGGTGGTCCAGTCGATCGCTTGATCGTTGTCACCGGAGGCATCCGCCAGCGCAAAGAACGCCGTGCCACCGCCGAACCCGGCCGAACGGTCGGTCTGCGTGCAAAGCAGGGCGGTCAGCTTGCCCTGTTCCAGGCCTTCGCTGTGCAGCGCCGTCAGCGTGGCGGCCCGGTCGCCCCGGTTGGCCCCCATCAGCCATTCGATGATGGCGACGATGCGCAGGCGCCGCAAGGTGGTGCCGCGGTTGGTGACCTGCACGCTCACTCGCTTGACGGCGCTGTCTTCGGCCACCCACCAGGTGACCGCAATGTCGAGCCCGCCGTGGCGGTGGCTGATGGTGCTGCTGCCCTGGCCGTGGCTGATCGCGTAGACCTCGGGGGCGGCGAGGGCCGAGGCCGTCAGGCTCCAGGCTTCGCGGGTTTGCACGTCCTGGATCAAGAAGGTCTCGGCCGTCGGATCCGCCACCGGATCGTTCGACCAGGTGGTCAGCTGCATCAACCGGCTGTTCACCGCCCAGCTGTAGCCACCACCTGATTCAGACAGTTGCGCGCCGAAGTCGGGGTTGGCCAGCACATTGATCCAGGGTCGCTGCGGCCGTTGATGGGCGGACACCTTGAAACGGAACTCCCCGGAGGTGTTGGCAAAGTGACCCTGCGAGGCGGTGCTGTGAAGTGCGCTGCGGGCCAGCGGCAGCAGGGCGGTGACTGAACCGGCCTCGCGCGCCTGCCTGCGGCGATCTTGGCGGCCAAGCCCGATCCACAGGGCGGCGACCGAGCCGGCCTCATGCGCCGCGCGCGCCTCGCGCGCAGCCTGGTGCGCGGCCAGCCAGTCTTGCACATGGCGGGTCAGCGGCCGGCCATCGGCCCGGAAGTGCAGGCGGGCGAGGGCATGCAGGGTTTCAAGTTCGCCCGGCGACAACTCGTCGGCGCGCAGCAGGGTGAAGGTGGTGGCGTTGCCGAGCTGCGCGCTGTCCTGGGTCTGTGCCAAATGCCGCTCGCGCAGGCCCAGCAGTTCGCGCTGCAAGGCCATCTCGTAAGACGCAGCTTCGCTGTTGACCACCACCAAATCACAGGCCACGCCGCCCCAGGCCCAGACGCGCAGGGCCTGCGACAGTCCGCGCACAAGGCCAAGCCCTTGCAGGGTGTCAACGCTGACGAGCAGGATCGGCCGGTCGCCTGACACGCTCAAGCGCCACAACAGGCGGCGGTCGCACACGGCCTGGGCCGGCACGACCAGGCCCGGTCGCGCCAGGGTGAACAGCAGGGCCGTGGTGAGCGACTGCTGGGCGGCAAAGTAGCTGGGGCTCAGCGCCATCTCGCGCAGGCGGATGCCGGCCAGCGTGGCCGACATCAACGAGGCGCGCTGCACATGACTGGGCTGGCGGTATTTGTCGATCACCGCGCGCAGGGTGGCTGCCTGGTCGGACACGGCGGTGGCAAAGGTCAGCTGCGCCTTGGCATTGGGCGCGATGCGCAGACGCACGGCCAGGGTGCTGACCGGGTCGAGCCCGGTTTGCAGCGGGCCATCTTCGGTGCCGGCAACATCGAGTTTCAACAGCGGCTGGCTGGCTGCCGCGTTGCGGCCGAGCAGGCGCTGTCGATCGGTCTGCACCATGAGACCGGTCAGTTGCGGGCAGTTGTCGGTTAAAAAATGGGCGGCGTGCAGGCTCGGCTCGCCCTCCAGCCGGGGCTGGCGTTTGAACAGCAGGGCTTGCGCGGCGGCCTGCCATTCGGCGCTGACAAACATATTGCTGAAGGCCGGATGGGCCTCGTCGGCACGCGGGTCAGCCAGGCTCACTTCGAAGCTTGAAATCAACTCGATCTCCAGCGTGCGGTCCGAGCCGTTGCGAATCTCGATGCAGCGGAATTCAATGTCGTCTTCGGGGCTGACCCAGACCGTGATGTGGGCTTGCAACTGGGCCTGCGGCCAATGCGCGTCAAAGCACATCCGGTCGGCGTGGATGATGCTTTGGTAGTGCGCGGCGGGGTCGGGTGCCGGATGCTGGGTGAGCGAAACAGCCTGCGGCTGGGCCGCCCAGCGCACGTAGAAGAAGCTGCCGTAGTCGTCGCGCAGAGCGTCATCGCGCCAGCGGCTGATGCCCGACTGACGCCAGCGGCTTTGGCCCGCGCCATTGGGCCGCAGCGACACCGCGTAGCGCCCGTTCGACAGCAGGTGCGTGGGCTCCACGGCGGCCGTGCCAGGTGTCAGGTCGCGCAGCATGCCGGGCGCGCGGCGGGCGGCAGCGAGCTGTTCGGGCAGGGCGGCTGGCGGCGCGCCTTGCTTGGAAATCTCGCGCGGCGCCCGCTCGTGCAGCAGCGAGCTGACCGCTTCGATATGCGCATTGCCCATGCCCCAGCGCTGCGCCACACCGCACAGCAGCACATTGGCCAAGGCCACGATGCTCATGCCCTGGTGATGGGCCATGAAGGTGGCCACAGGCACTGAAGTGGGGCTGGCGGCGTCGGCATTGTCGGTTTGCCGTGCGGCCGAAAAATCAAGCGCTTCGATCAGGCCATAGCGGCCCCGCGCCCCCAGCTTTTCAAGCTGGGCAAAGTTGCGGCAGGCAAGCGGCGCATCAACCATCGCAGCCAAGGCGGTGGCGTAGGGCGCGATCACCAATTCGTCGGTCGGTGTGCGGCGCAGCGCCAGGCGCGGCACGCCCTGCGGCGCGTATTGGTAGGCCAGGGTGTGGTCTTGGCCGGCGTAGGCCGACTCTGAAATGCCCCACGGCGTGTGCTGCACCTCGGCGAAGGCGCGCTGCTCTTGCAGGGCCGCGCGGCAGGCATCGTGCAGCACGCTGCCGTCGGGCTCGTTCAGCACCAGGGTGGGCATCAGGTACTCAAACATTGAGCCCGACCAGGAGCGCAGGCCCGCCCGCATCCCGACCGCAAAAAATGGCCGTCCGAGCGATGCCCAGTGCTGCACCGGCACGTCGCCCTTGGCAATCGCCAGCAGGCTGGTAAGGCGCGACTCGGAGGCCAGCAGGTCGTAGAAGCTGGCATCCAGGGTCTGCTCGGCCACGCGGTAGCCGATATGGAATAAATGGCGTTTGCGGTGATAGAGAAAGCTGTAGTCCGGGGCCCAGGCGAGCTGTGTGCAGCGCTGGGCGGCGGCACGCAGCCCGGCCGACAAGGCAGCGCCATCGGCACTGCCGTCCAGCGCGGCGGAGCGCAGGGTGGCCAGGTGATCGGCCAGCAGCCAGCTCAGCTGATCGAGCGGCGAGGGGGCTGCGGTGCCGGTGGCACTCATCGCGTCGTCGGACGACATTGGCGGCAGCAGGTTCGCCAGTTCCGCCTGGGCCGCGTCCAGCGAGCCGCTGTCGTCGGCCCACACCTGCGCCAGCGCCGGCCGGTTGTTCAGCAACTCCGGCCACAGGGCCAGCAGGGGTGCAATGCGGGCGCGCGAGGCTGCCAGCGCGTGTTGGCTGGCAGCGGGTGTGAGCGGGGCTTCGGCCAGGGCCAACAGCGCCTCGGCCACGGCCAGCAGATGGCCGCTGAAGTTGCCGCTGTCGACGGTGGACACATACAGCGGCAGCAGGGGCAGGCTCGACTCGGTGTCGTACCAGTTGAAGAAATGCCCGCGGTGGCGCTGCATTGTGTCGAGGGTGGCCAGGGTGTCGTTCAACCGGGCCAGCAGGTCGGCACTGCCGATCCAGCCAAACTGCCGCGCACAGGCGGCGCTGAGCATGTACAGGCCGATGTTGGTGGGCGAGGTGCGGTGGGCCAGCAAATCGTGCGGCACGATCTGCAGGTTGTCGGGCGGCAAATAGCGGTCGGCCGGGGTGATGCAGCGCTCGAACAGCCGCCAGGTGTCGCGCGCAATGCCGCGCAGGTAGTCGGCGTCGGCGCCGCTGACCGGCGGTGTGTCGGCCCCGCCCAGCGGACGGCTGACGAACCAGGTCCACAAGGGCGAGCCTGCCCAAAGCGCGCACAGCAGCAGGGTCCAGGCGGGCGCGGGTGTGCCGGTCAGCAGCAGTGCGGCGGCCAGCGCCACGGCCAGGGCGGTGGTGGGCCCATGTTGGCGTACCAGAGCGCTCAAGCGCGACTGCGCCTGCGCCTGTGCGGCGGCGGCAGTGGTCCATTGCAGCAGCAGCCGGTGGCTGATGGTCAGGCGGTAGAGCGCCCGGACGATGGCATCCAGCGCGCGCAGCGCCTGGTGCAGCAGTTGCGCCATCAACCAGGCGCCGCCGCACAGGGCGCGCAGCAAATCAGTGACCGCCTGGCGGTAAAACGGCAGCAAACCCAGATCGTCGCGGCTGGGCGAAAAGCCGGCCACCGCACCCATCAGGGGGCCGGCCAGAAACGCCGCGCCGACGATGGAAAGGGCGGCCAGCGGCGTCAGGCCACTGTCGGCCCCCAAAGCCAGCACGAGCAGCAGCAGGGCCAGTGACATCGGTGCCACCAGCGAGCGGCGCAGGTTGTCGAACATCTTCCAGCGGTTGATGGCGCGCAGCGGCAATTTGGACTGCTTGCTGAACGGCATCAGGAACGGCAACAACTGCCAGTCGCCGCGCGTCCAGCGGTGCACGCGGGCGGCGGCCACATCGGCGTGGAAGGGCGCGTCCTCGACCACGGTGATGTCGGTGACGGCCGCGCAGCGGGCCAGCGAACCTTCCAGCAGGTCGTGGCTCAGCACCTGGCCCTCGGGCAGGCGCTGACCCAGCACGGCGTGCATCGCGCGCACATGGAGCAGGCCCTTGCCGGTGAAGGTGCCTTCACCGAACAGGTCCTGGTAGACCTCGGAGCTGGCCGCGCTGTAGGGGTCGACGCCGCATTGGCCGGCGAACAGCCAGTGGTAGCGGGTCAGGTCGCGCGGGGCGGGCAGGGGGGTGGCGACGCGGGGCTGCAAGATGGCCCAGCCACTCACCACCCGGCGGCCGTCGTCGGACAGCACCGGCTGGTTGTCCGGGTGTGCGGCCACACCCACCAGGGCACGCAGGCGGCCGGGTGGCAACTGGGTGTCGGCGTCGAGCGTGACGACATAGGGCGTGCCGGGGTCGACGGTGGACAGCTCGCCCAGATCGATGAAACGCTCGGTGTTGTTGGTGTCGCCGGCCAGCGTGGCCATCAGCAGTTCGAGCTTGCCGCGTTTGCGTTCCCAGCCGATCCAGCGCTGCTCGGACGGGCTGAACCGGCGCCCGCGGTGGAGCAGCAGAAAGCGCGGCGCACCGCCCCCAATTTCGGCATTCAGCCTGCGCATTTGCGTACAGGCGTCGTCGAGCAGGGCCATGTCGCCAGCGGCAGTTTCGGTGTCGGCATCGGCCCAGTCGCTCAGCAGGGCGAACTGCACTTGCTGATCGGGGTTGGCCAGGTGGTGCAGGCGCAGACGGTGGATCAGCTCGGTGCTGCTGTGGGGGTCGGTCAGCATGCAGGGGATCGCCACCAGCACCCGGTGCTCCGCCGGAATGCCCGTCGCGAAGGCCAGGCGCGGCAGATGGCTGGGCCGCACCGATTCACTGATCAGCCGGTTGATCACGGCCACCACGGCTTCGGAGGCCGGGAACACGAGCAAGAGCGCCAGCAGCGCCTGCCAGGGCCAGGGCTCGCCGCCACTGTGGCGCAGCAGCCAGGCCATCAGCCCGGCTGTGAACAGCGCCAGCGCGGCCAGATAGGCCGGCAGCGCAAAGCGTTGCCGTGCCGCTAGCCAGGCCATCCGGCCGGGTTCGTGCAGGCCCAGGGCGGCGGCCAAGGTGGGGCGGCCCTCGCCTTGCAGCCAATAGATCGGCACGGCTTGGCGGGCGGGTACCCCTTGCATCAACTGCAGCAGCGCCTGCGCCACCTGGACCTCGCTGCGGCCACTGCGGCGGGCCAGTCTTTCGATGCCGTGCAGGGTCTGGTCGCGGGTTTGCGGGTGTTCGGCCTCGAACATCGGAGCCCCCAGCATCAAGCGCATCAAGGGGCTGGTGCGGGCGACGATGTCGGGCCAGTCGGCATCACCAATCGCACGCAGCGAGCTGACGGCATTGCTGACGCTGAGGTTGTTGGCGGTTTGATCGACGCTTTGCAGCCTGGCCAGTTCGGCAATGCTGTCGGGCATCTCGGCCTGCAGCCAGGCTTGCACGGCGCTGGGGCCGAGTTCGCTGTGGCGGTCGGGGTCCGGCACGCGGTGGCTGCGCTGCGCCAATTGGGCCAAGAACGCCCGGCCAACGCCGCGTTCATTGAGTTGCGCCAGCAGGGCGGTGAGCATGGGCACGGTGCTGGGCTCGGCGCGGTCGGCGCACAAATTGGCCAGATGGCGTGCGGCCAGGTGGGTGGCCACCCGCTCGGCCAGGCGGCGCAGGTTCTCGATCAGCACCACCCGCAAGGTGGTGGGCAGGGCCCACAGCTCGGCCAGACTCAGTTCGCGGGTTTCTTGATAGGCGCCCAGGAACTGCACCAGCAGGTCGTCATCGAAGGC
Organism: Burkholderiales bacterium; assembly: GCA_038327205.1. Taxonomy (GTDB): domain Bacteria; phylum Pseudomonadota; class Gammaproteobacteria; order Burkholderiales; family Burkholderiaceae_C; genus Paucibacter_A. The sequence continues at coordinate 18,598 of JBBQKT010000005.1, forward strand.
GCTGTCGGTGTGGGCCACAAAGGCCCAGGCGATGCCATAGACCCGTGGCAGTCCGGCCAGCGGTTCGTCGATCAACACCGGCAACTTGCGGAAATAGCTGCCCGGCAGGCCGTCGTGAATTTCTTTGAGCTGCGCTTCGATCAGGTGAAAGTTGTCGAGCAGCCATTCGGCAGCGGGGCTGATGTCTTCGCCCGCCGCCGCCTGTTGGGCGATGTAGCGCTGCGCCTGGCGCAGCATGTCGATATTGCTGCGCAGGCGCGGAAAAAACGTGTTGGCAGCGGAGTCAGCCAACGCCGCGTTGTGCGTGACGCCGAGGCTGCGCCCGTGTTGAGCGAAACGTTCGAGGCCAAAAATCTCGCTGCGGATCGGTGGGCGCACCGTGCCGCCAGTGGCGGCGGTCTCGGCGTCGAGCAAAGCGCGCAGCTCGGCGGGTGCTTCAGGCAGCAGCCGCCGCAGATCGGACCCGGCCATCCTTTACACAACCAGCAAGGCGGCACCCATCAAACCGGCCGCGAGCAAAGCCACCACGGTCGTCACAAAACGCGCGGCCACAAAGTTGTGCAGGCTTGCGGCTTGGCAACGCAAGGCGAACAGTCGCCCGCTTTGCGCCTTGCAGTGCGACAGGTGATCGCCCAGGGCCGACAACTCCATTGGCGAGGTGTCGGCGGCAGCGCCAAAGGAGGAGGTGGTCCAGGCTTGGTGGTGGGTTTGGGCGGTGGTGTTCATGATGGTGCGGCTCCTTGGATGAGCTTCAGATTAAGGTGGCGGCGCGGCCACGTCTGTAGGAGAACGGGCCGCGCAGCAACTCACAAACACGGCAACGCTCAAGCCGGCATCAGCGGGTTCCAGTCACCTCGACATCGACCCGGCGGTCACGCTGCAGGCACAGGATCAGCGCCGGCGTTTGGCGCGTGCCCTTGCATTCGGCCAGCGTGGTGACGGGCATCGTTTCGCCCTTGCCGGCGGTGCTGATCTTCATCGCGTCCAGGCGGCCCGAATCGACCAGATAGGTCTTTACTGCCAGCGCTCTTTGTTCGGACAGCTTCTGGTTGAAGGCGCTGCTACCCAGGCGGTCGGTATGGCCTTCGACGACGATGGTGTCGAACTGCGTGCCGGACAAGTCCTTGGCGAAGGTGTCGAGCGCCGCGCTGCCTTCAGGGCGCAGGGTGGTTTTGCCAAAACCGAACAGCGATTCGGCCGAAAAGCTGACACGTTTGCGCGGGGCTGGCATGGGAGCCACGGCCGGTGCAGCGGCAACCACCACCGGCGCTGGCATTGGCGCAGGCGCAGGGGCCACATAGACCGGTGCAGCCACGGCAACGGGGCGCGGCGCGGCGTCAGGCGCACGGCCGAACGGGAACACCAGGCTGATCGACGCCATGTCGATATTGCTGCGATGGCCCACCGCGTCGTCGATCCGATATCGCTCCACTTCGCCGCGTACCAGCACCGTGCTGCCAAGCGCATATTGCAGGCCGACACCGGCCTTGTAGCCGCCGCCGTTGTGGCGCGGGCTCGGGTTGCCGGCGGCCACCGCGCCGCTGGCGCTGAAGTCGTCACGCGTCTGTGCGTACTGGCCGCCAATGCGCGCCAGCGCCGAGAAGTTTTCGGTCAGCGGCAGGGTGCCAACCAGATCCAGGTTCAGGCCCTGCACACGCACCCGGCCGTTCAAGGTGCCGGCAGGCGCCGTCGTGGCGTTGAAGGTGAATTCACCCAGACGGAAGTAGCCGCCCTCCAGGGCGAAGTAGCGGTTCATCTGCTTGCCGCCGAAAATCTTGTAACCCGTGTCCTTGTTGTCCTTTTGGATGCCGGTCAAGCTGACGCCGGGGCCGAACTTGTCGGTGGCCATCCGTTCTTCATTCAGTTTGGCGCGCGACTGCCCCACCGACAGGCCGCCGTAGTAGTAAGCGCTGTCGCTGGATTGCGCCAGTGCCGGGGCGGCCAGGCTGGCAAGCAAGCTGGCGATTGCGAATGTCGTGCTGCTGCGCAGCAGGGTGGGGGCTTGGTTCATGTGCATCTTTCAAGGCGGGTTTCGATGCCTTGTTTGTAGGTTTTTGCTAAGTTGGGGTCTGTGCGTTAGCCCACTAGCCGTTCAAAATCCAACGGTCTGCCCGCGCCGCTTCCAGTACGCCCGGCAGATCGGTCGCCAGCAAATCCACCGGTGCGCGGTAGTCCAGCCCCGCGTGCGGCCGGGCAAACCAGCAGGCGCAGTCCCAGCCGTCCAAGGCGACAGCCCCTTGAAGTTCCGCGCGCACCTGCTGCGCAGCTCGCTGCACCGACAGTCGGCGCAGATCGAACTGAAACATCGGCAGCCAGACGCTGCCTCGCCAAAGAAAGCCGAATACCTCGGCGCGCGCCAGCAATTCGCCCAGCATGGGCTCGCCCTGACCGCCGTCACCTCGGTCACACAGCAGCCGAGCCAGATCGTCGGCCCGGGCGATGCCGCCACTGGCCCGGCATGCCAGCTTCAGCATGCGGAATCCGCCACTGCTGGGCGTCTGGGCGAGGATGTCGCCTGCACAGCCGTCGTGCGCTGCAGGCCACCGGGTCGCAAGGGCGCTGATGTCGATGTCGGCGTGCATGAATCCTCCTAGGGTCACTGACGCCGTTTTAGGCAGCGCCGTTGGCCGCGTCTGTACGGCAGCGAACCGAAGCCTGTGAAACAGGGTTTGCGCTTGTGTACGCCATGGAACAAACAGCCGCTGCCCGGTCACCTATAGTGAACGGATCGCGTTTTCATTCAGCGCACTCTGCGGCTTTGGCCGGTTTTCGCTCATGGCTGCCTTGTCGCCTAACGCCTTTGCTGGTGTTGTCACCCCGAACGACCCCAACGCCAATGGCTTGATTGCGGCCCTGTCCGCGGCTGAGCGCCAACGTTGGTTGCCGCTGCTTGAGCCGGTCGATTTGACGCTGGGCCAGGTGCTGTATGAATCGGGCCGCGCGCTGACGCATGTCTATTTCCCGACCACCGCCATCGTCTCTCTGCTTTATGTGATGGAAAACGGCGCGTCCGCCGAGATCGCTGTGGTCGGCAACGAGGGTCTTGTGGGCATTTCACTGTTCATGGGCGGCGGCTCCACCCCCAGCCGGGCGGTCGTGCAGAGCGCCGGTCGTGGCTACCGCCTCGGTGCCCATGCCATGAAGGAAGAATTCAACCGGGCCGGCCCGGTCATGCATCTGATGCTGCGCTACACCCAGGCCCTGATCACGCAAATGGCCCAGACAGCTGTTTGTAACCGCCACCATTCGCTTGACCAGCAGCTGTGCCGCTGGCTGCTGCTGAGCCTCGACCGCCTGCCGGGCAGCGAGTTGGTGATGACGCAAGAGCTGATCGCCAACATGCTCGGTGTGCGCCGCGAGGGCGTGACCGAGGCGGCGCTCAAACTTCAAAACGCTGGCCTGATCCGCTATGCACGCGGCCGTGTCAGCGTGCTCGACCGGCCCGGCCTGGAGCACCGTACCTGCGAGTGCTATGCGGTGGTGAAAAAGGAATATGACCGCTTGCTGCCCGGGCTGCCGATGCAGTAAGAACGCTGTAGGCATTGGCTGACACGCGCTGCCGACACCTGCCGATAGCGCGGCCGAGCCGCTGCGCTGACCATAGGACTTTCCAACAGGCGAGAGTTCTATGACTAACTTGCACGCACCAAGCGCTGACCTGCAACAAAACCATTTGCTCGCAGCCTTGAACGATGCTCTGCCCGTGGCCGAATGGCAGCGCTGGGCTGATGTGATGGAAGCGGTTGACCTGCCGCTGGGCCGCGTGCTGTGCGCGCCCGGTGCCACGGCATCCCATGTCTATTTCCCCACCAGCGCCGTGGTTTCCCTGCTTTACCTGACCCGTGATGGCGCCTCCAGCGAGGTCGCCGTGATCGGCAACGACGGTTTGGTGGGTTACTCGCTGCTGATGGGTGGCAACACCACACCGAGCCAAGCCGTGGTGCAAAGCGAAGGCCAGGGCTACCGCATTCCCGCCCAGTTCATCAAGGGCGAAATGGAACGTCCCGGACCCGCCCTGATCGTCATGCTGCGTTACGCACAGGCCTTGATCGCCCATGTGGCGCAAACGGCTGCCTGCAACCGCCACCACGGCATCGAGCAGCAACTGAGTCGCCGCCTGCTGATGGCGCTGGACCGGGGCGCACCAAGTTCCGAGGTCCGGATGACCCAGGAGTTGGCATCAAGCCTGCTTGGCGTGCGCCGCGAAGGCATCACCGCTGCCGCGCTGAAGCTGCAAAACGCCGGCATCATCAGCTACCGCCGCGGCCGCATCGACGTGCTCGACCGGGCACGCCTGGAGCAGCGCAGTTGCGAGTGTTACGCCGTGACCAAGCGCGAATATGAGCGCTTGTTGCCGGCCGCCTGCTTTGCGCCTGCTCCCGCGCCGGTTCCTGCAGCTGCCGTGCCGGTGCGCAGCAGCTATCGCCCGGTCTACCCCCGCAACTATCCACATGCCAATGGCGCCGCTTCTGCGCCACCGGTTCCCGCACGACCCCGCTCGTTGCAACTTGCGGACGCATGGCGCTGAGACATTGATGGATCGATGGACTGAGTGAAAGCCCGGGGGGCAGGCCGTGACCAACGGCACTTCGCGGCGCCATCGTGCCCGAGCTAGGCTGGGCACATTGATCCCTGGAGTTTGAAGCATGAATTTGAATGTTCGTTGGCGCGCCTTGCCGCTGGCCTTTGCCATGTCTATCGCCGGTTTGACCGCCGCTGCAGCACCTACCAGCGGCATCGACACAGCCGGCTTCGATGCCGGCGTGCGGGCCCAGAACGATTTGTTTTCGGCCGGCAACGGTGGCTGGATCAAGAAAACCGATATCCCGGCCGACAAGAGTCGTTTTGGCACCTTCGACCAGCTCGGTGACTTGTCCGACACGCGGCTGCGCGGCATCGTCGAGGCCCTGGCGGCAAGTCGCCACCCTGTCGGTAGCACCGACCAAAAAGTGGCCGACTACTACCGCGCTTTCATTGACACCGCGGCCATCGACAAGGCGGGCCTTGCGCCGCTGAAATCGCGCCTGGACAGCATTGAGGCGATCAGCACGCGCAGCGAGCTCGCTGCCTGGCTGGGCAGCGCGCAAAGCCTGATGCAGGTGCCGGTGCTGATCGGCATGGAGCCCGATGCCAAGAACCCGACCGTCAACTTGGCCCTGGCCGCGCAAGGCGGCCTGGGCCTGCCCGACCGCGATTACTACTTGCTCACTGACGACGTCCGGCTGGCCAAGGCCCGCGCCGCCTATGAGGTCTATCTGACGCAAATCGCTCAGCTCAGCGGCGACAAAGACGCCGCCGCCTCGGCCAAATCGGTGATGGCGCTGGAACTGGCCATTGCCAACGTGCATTGGGCCAAGGTCGATCTGCGCGATCCGGTCAAGGCCTACAACCCGATGTCCCCGGCCGAGCTGGGGCAAATGGCACCGGGCCTTGACTGGCCGGTGTTCTTGAAGGCGGCGGGTTTGGGCGCTGCCGACCGAATTTCCGTCATGCAGCCCAGCACCACCAGTGCCGTCGCCCGGCTGGTTGCTGAGGCCCCGCTGGCGCAGTGGAAAGCCTATCTGCGCCTGCACCTGATCGACAGCGTGGCCGAAGTGCTGCCGAAACCTTATCGCGACGCCAGCTTTGCCTTTCATGCCCAGGCGCTGGGTGGTGCGAAGGCCGAGGAGGCGCGTTGGAAGCAGGGCATCGACGACGTCAACGGTGCGCTGGGCGAAGCGGTCGGAAAGGCCTATGTGGCACGTTACTTTCCGCCCGCCGCCAAGGCCCGCATGCAGGCCTTGGTGGGCAATTTGTTGGCGGCCTACAAAGACTCGATTGACGCGGTCAGCTGGATGGCCCCGGCCACCAAGGCCGCCGCGCAAGAAAAGCTCGCCAAATACACGACCAAGATTGCTTACCCCGACCAGTGGCGCGATTACTCGAAGCTGCTGGTCAAGCCCGGCGACGCCCTGGGCAACCGCCTGCGCGCCGCCCGTTTTGAATACGACCGTCAAGCCGCCCTGGCCGGCAAACCGGTCGATCGCAGCGAGTGGGGCATGACGCCGCAGACCGTCAATGCTTATTACAACCCCTCGCTCAACGAGATCGTTTTCCCCGCCGCCATCCTGCAGCCACCGTTCTTTGACATGGCCGCTGATGAAGCAGCGAACTACGGTGGCATCGGCGCGGCCATCGGCCACGAGATCAGCCATGGGTTTGACGACCAGGGCAGCCAGTACGACGGTGACGGACGGCTGCGCAACTGGTGGAGCGATGCCGACCGCGCTGCCTTCGATGCCATCGGCGCCAAGCTGGTCGCCCAGTACGCAGGCTACGAGCCGCTGCCCGGCAAGCACCTGAACGGCAAGCTGACCTTGGGCGAGAACATCGCCGATCTGTCGGGCTTGCAAATCGCCTTCAAAGCCTATCAACGCTCGCTGGGCGGCAAGCCCGCGCCGGTGATTGACGGCATGACCGGCGAGCAGCGATTTTTCTACGGCTGGGCGCAGGTTTGGCGCGCCAAGACCCGCGATGAAAAGGCGCTGCAACTGCTGACCGTCGATCCCCATTCACCGCCCAACTTCCGCGTCAACGGCGCGGCGGTCAACCATGACGGCTTCCACGGCGCGTTTGGCACCAAGCCGGGCGACGGCATGTTCAAGGCCAGCGACGAGCGCATTCGCATTTGGTAAGCCCGTCAGGGGTAATCCCCTCGGGCTGTGTCCCGAGGCTGCTCCTAAAATTGTGCAGTTGCACAATCAGCGGCACCAACAACAAGGAGCAAGGCCATGGTCACTGCCCGCAGAGGCAAAGCGGCACCGACGGACGAGGGCGCAGTGGCCACCGTTCGTGTGCTTAAAAAGTACCCGAACCGGCGGCTCTACGACACCCATACCAGCAGCTACATCACCCTGGCCGATGTGAAGGCCATGGTGCTGGCCGGCCAGGCCTTTGAGGTGCGCGACGCCAAGACGGCCGAAGACCTGACCCGCAGCATCCTGCTGCAAATCATCCTGGAAGAAGAAACCGGCGGCGTGCCGATGTTTACCTCCGCCTCGCTGGCGCAGATCATCCGTTTCTACGGTCATTCGATGCAGGGCGTGATGGGTGATTTGCTGGAGAAAAACATGCAAAGCTTCGGCGTGCTGCAAACCAAGTTCACCGAACAAAGCAAAGGCCTGGCCTTCAGCCCGGAGCTGTGGACGCAGTTCCTGGGCGGTCAGACGCCGGTGATGCAGAACTTGATGGGCGGCTATGTCGAGCACTCGAAAAACCTGCTCGAACAGATGCAGGAGCAGATGAAGCAGGCCGGGTCTTTGTTCCCGGGCATGCCAGGTTTTCCGCCCAAAAAATAGGGCAGAAACAGCGCCGACTAAAATCGGGCCATGACTCAAACAATTTCCCCTGTTGCCGCACCAAAGATTGGCTTTGTATCGCTGGGCTGCCCGAAGGCGCTGACCGACTCCGAGCTGATCCTGACCCAGCTCCGCGCCGAGGGTTACGACACCTCCAAGACCTTTGCCGGCGCCGATCTGGTGATCGTCAACACCTGCGGCTTCATCGATGACGCGGTGCGCGAAAGCCTCGACACCATCGGCGAGGCGCTGGCCAAGAATGGCAAGGTCATCGTGACCGGCTGCCTGGGCGCCAAGGCCGGTGCCAGCAGCAGCGCCGCCGGCAGCCTGGTGCGCGAAATGCACCCCAGCGTGCTCGCCGTCACCGGCCCCCATGCCACGCAGGAGGTGATGGACGCCGTCCACCTGCATGTGCCCAAGCCGCACGACCCTTTCATCGATCTGGTGCCTGCCTACGGGGTGAAGTTGACGCCCAAGCACTACGCCTACTTGAAGATCAGCGAAGGCTGCAACCACCGCTGCACCTTCTGCATCATCCCGTCGATGCGCGGCGATTTGGTCAGTCGGCCGATCGGTGATGTGCTGAACGAAGCGCGTGCGCTGTTCGAATCCGGCGTCAAGGAGTTGCTGGTCATCAGCCAGGACACCAGCGCCTACGGCGTCGATGTCAAGTACCGCACCGGCTTTTGGGACGGCAAGCCGATCAAGACGCGGATGTTTGATCTGGTCGCGGCCCTGGGTGAGCTGGCCAAGGCCCATGGCGCCTGGGTTCGCCTGCACTACGTCTACCCCTATCCCCATGTCGACGAGGTGCTGCCGCTGATGGCAGAAGGCCTGATCCTGCCGTATTTGGACGTGCCGCTGCAGCACGCGCATCCCGACGTGCTCAAGCGCATGAAGCGCCCGGCCAATGGCGAGAAGAACATGGAGCGCATCCTGCGCTGGCGCGAGAC
>JBBQKT010000006.1:0-25977 GCA_038327205.1 Burkholderiales bacterium
CCTGGCGTCGCTGGTGATCCAGACGCAGGTCTTCTTCACCATCCTGCTGGCGATGCGGCTGACGCGTGAGATGGTGCAGGCCCATCAATGGCTGGGTCTGCTGCTGGCGGCCGCGGGCATCGGCGTGATCGTGGTGCATACCGACGGCAGCACGACGGTCATCGGCCTCGTGATGATTCTGTTCGCGGCGCTGTGCTGGGCGATGGCCAATATGGTGGGCAAGCAGGCCGGCCGGGTCAATATGTTGGCCTATGTGGTCTGGACCAGCTTGTTTGCGGTGCCGCCTTTGCTGCTGTTGTCGCTGTTGTTCGAGGGCGTTCCGGCGATCACCCGCAGCGTGCAGCAGCTGAGCTGGCAGGGCTGGGCGGCGGTGCTCTGGCAGTCCTGGGGAAACAGCTTGCTGGGCTATGGCATCTGGGGCTGGCTGCTGTCCCGCCACCCGGCGGCCACCGTCGTGCCGATGGCGCTGCTGGTGCCGGTGTTCGGCATGAGCAGCGCCGCCCTGCTGCTGGGCGAGCCGCTGCCGGCCTGGAAGCTGATGGCGGCGGGCCTGGTGATGAGCGGGTTGGCACTCAATCTGCTGTGGCCGCGCTGGCGTCAGGCCAGTGGCCGGCTCATGCGGAACAACTCACCCAACTCGAAGTAATCGCCTGCCCCACCGCCGCGCAGCACCGGGCGGGCGGCGGCGGTGTCGTAGATGCCGCCCACCAGCAGGGCCGAGGCGATGTGCACGCCCACCACCTCGCCCAGGATCAGCCAGGTGTCCACCGCCGCGCCGTCCGCGCCCTGCAGCCGCAGGATCTGCGTGCGGCGGCACTCGAAGGCGACCGGGCTGGCGGCCACACGCGGCACCTTGATGACGGTGGACGGGGCGGTGGCCAGCCCGGCGCGCTCGAATTCGCTGAGGCCGGTCGGCAATGGCGCGCTGCTCAGGTTCATCTGCTCGGCCAACTCGCGCGTGGCGAGGTTCCAGACGAACTCGCCGGTGGCCTCAATATTGCGCAGCGTGTCTTTTGCACCGACGCTGGCAAAGCCGATCAGCGGCGGCGTGTAGTTGAAGGCGTTGAAGAAGCTGTAGGGCGCGAGGTTGAGCCGCCCTTCGCTGTCTTGCGACGATATCCAGCCGATCGGCCGTGGCCCGACGATGGCGTTGAAGGGGTCGTGCGGCAGGCCATGGCCCAGGCGGGGTTCGTAGAAGTGCATTAAATAGTTTTGGTGTCGAACATCAGCAGTTCAACCCCGGCTTGCGCAAAGTTGGCCAGATCGCCAGCGGTGGCCTGACCCTCGGGCGAACCCAGCGCCTGCTGGATGGCTTCCATTGAATCAAAGCTCAGCAGCGCCACCAGATGAAGGTCGCTGGCCCCCGCGCCGGAGCCGATGGCCCCGCTGTTCACCTCGTAGCGCCGCAAGCCGGTGATGGTCTTGGCCAGGGGCACGTGCTTGTTGAAGTAATAGTCGTCGAAGGCGGCGGCGTCGGCGGGCTTTTTGTAGAGTGCGATCAAGGTGGCCATGGGGTGTCTCCGGTTGTGATTTTGAAGTTTTCGGATGCTAGGCCCTGCGGTGCGCGACAACAAGGCGGACGTATGCTGAGGCCATGAAGTTCATGTGCTGGATCTTGCTGGGGTTCTCCCTTGGCGCGCCGGCTGCAGCGGCGCCGCAGCAAAACCTTTGGGTCGAGTTGCGCTGGACGCAGAGCAGGCTCAGCCCGGCGGCGCTGCGCGGCGTGATGGACGGCGCGGTGGTGGTTGGCACGGCGGGCTCGGTTGCGCCGCAGGCGGGGGTGATTGCCAGCACCAGCCGGCCCGACGAGGCGGCCGAGCTGCCGCAGCGCCTGCTGGTGCTCAACGGCCAGCCCGCCCGCATTCAATGGTCCGAGCCGCACGACCTGCAGTGGGCGGCGGCGGCGGTTGATTTACCCCTTGATCGCCGTGGCCGTTCAGCGAGTTCGGGCACCCGTGTCATTGCCGCGCCGCCAACTTCCACCGCGCCGACCGCGCACGGCTTTGCCATCCGCCCGCAGTGGCCCGGCGGCAAGCAGCCGGTGCGGGTCGAGTTCCAAGCCTTCGGGGCGACCGAGGTGCTGAGCACCGTCAGCGTGCCGCTGGATCGGTGGGTGACGGTGGCCCGCAGCGGGGCCGATGTGCGGGCATCGCCGCCCGGCACGGTCAGCAGCCGAGATGCGGAAGGCGTGCCAAGCCGAGATTTGCAGCTGCGCATCAGCATCGCACCATGACAGGATGCAGCGGGATTATTGGTATTTAATTGGTAACTTAGTGGTGTTAGCCTCAAGGCCATGCAACCCCTGATTTTTGCCTTTGCTGTGCTGGCCTTGGTCACCACATCCACGCTCGCCGCGCCGTCGGCCGATTTGTTCAGTGCCCAGCCGCTGGCTTTTGAGCGGCCCGCGAAGGCCAAGGTGGTCGGCGTCTACGTGCCGAACTGGGAGCCGGTGGCCGTGGTCGACGCAATCAAGCCTGGCAGCGTCAGCCATTTGCTCTATGCCTTCTTGCGCATCTGCGGGCCGGGGCAATTGCCCAAGGACGCGGCGAATTGCGCCGGCAAGGCGGATTTCGAGCTGGCCAGCGGGCCGAAGGAGCAGACTTTCAATGCAGCGTTCCTGCAGTTGAAGAAGCGCACGCCTGACGTCAAGGTCGTCGCTTCGGTGGGCGGCTGGGGAGGGTCTGACCCCATTTTCCATTTGGCCAACGACCCAGCGCGGCGCGCAGCGTTCGCCGCTTCTGCCGTCAAATTTTTACGCGCGCATCCCGGCTTCGACGGCATCGACATCGACTGGGAACACCCTGGCGGCAATGGCGCGGCCAACGGTGTCGCGCTGGGCAGCCCGGCCGATGGACAGGGCTATGCGGACTTGCTGATCGACTTGCGCCGGGCCGTCGATGCGCTGGGCTCGGAGACCGGCCGCCGCTACCTCGTCACCACGGCCGTCAACAGCTCGCGGCCCATCGTCGGCCGCATCAATTTCCGGGCGGCAGAGCCGGCGCTGGATCTGGTCTTCATGATGACCTACGACTTCTACGGCGGCTGGTCCAAGGTCGGCGGTCACCACACCGCGCTGTTCAGCAGTGCCCCCCAGGCGGATGACAGCGTGGACGAACAGGTGGACCATATGTTGGCGGCGGGCCTGCCTGCGGCCAAGCTGGTGGTGGGCGTGGCGATGTACGGGCGCGGCTTTTCCGGGATGAACAAGCCGGTCACCGGCACGGCCAAGTCGGGCGACTATCCGCCGGCCGCCGACGCGGTCGCGGGGGAAGCCGGGGCCATCACCTACAAGGCCTTGGCCAAGCAAATGCTGAGCGGCCAGCGCGGCTTTCAAACTCAGTTCGACGCGGCCAGCCAAGCCTGGCATTTGTGGCGCGCCAAGGACGGCGTCTACATCGGTTACGACGACCCGCGCGCCGTGCTGCTGAAGGGCGCTTATGTGCGCGACAAAGGCTTGGCCGGGCTGTTCGCGTGGGAGCTGAGTCAGGACAACGGCGACATCTTGAACGCGATGAACCGGGGTCTTGGTTTGATCCCAAAAACCGAGCCCAAGCCCTGAGCGATCACCAGGGCAGCCGTTCGCCGCTGTAGCTGATGAAGCTGCCGCTGTCGACCGGTGTCAAGCCCGCCAGCACCGTCAACATCTCGCCCGCCGCCAGCGTGGCCTCGCGGCCGATCTCCGCGCCGCGAAACGGCTGCGACAACTTCGAATTCACCGTGCCCGGATGCAGGGCCACCAGCACCGTGTTCGGCTGCGTGCGGCGCAACTCGATGGCCGCCGTCTTGATCAACATATTCAGTGCCGCCTTCGACGCCCGGTAGCTGTACCAGCCGCCCAGTCGGTTGTCGCCAATGCTGCCCACCTTGGCCGACAGCATCGCCATCACCGCCCCCTCGCGCGCCAGCAGCGGCGTGAAATGGCGCAGCACCAGCGCCGGGCCTATCGTGTTGATTGCAAATGTCTGCTGCATCTGAGCCGCATTCAAATCGGCCAGCTTCTTCTCGGGCATGAAGGCCTCGGTGTGTAGCAGCCCGGCGGCATTGATGATCAACTGAAACGGCCCCAGCGCCGCACAGGCCGCCGCCGCCGTCTCGATGCTCGCCTCGTCCGCCAAATCCATCGGAATCGCCGCGCCGCGATGCAAGCCGGTAACGTTCTGATAAGTGGGGTCAGAGTCGATTAATTGGACGAAGGCGGCGCCGATACCGCCCGATGCGCCGATCACCAGCGCTCGCTTTTGCGGCGTCTTGCTCATACCCAGCCCTGGCGCCACTGCGTTTCATCCCGCAGCTCGCGCCAGGCGATACGGCGGGTGGCCTTGGCGTGGACGGACTCGATCTCGATCCATTCCACCGCCCCGCCCTCTACCTCGGGGGCGATGACCTTGGCGACGAGAAAGTGCTTTTGTTTGAGCAGCGGCTTCACAGCCGTCCATTTGCTGAGCAGAAGTTTTTTGGGGTGAATGGCGTTCATCCGGTAAAGCTTAGTGGAGGCCGGGAAAATGCGCGCATGACACGACTATTCAATATCGCGGTGATCGGTGCCGGCATCGCCGGTTTGTCCTGTGCCAGCGCCCTGCAAGCCGCCGGCCACAGGGTGCAGGTTTTTGACAAAAGCCGGGGTGCCAGCGGCCGCATGAGCACGCGGCGCCGTGCCGATGACGGCTGGCAATGCGACCACGGCGCGCAATATTTCACCGCCCGCGACCCTGCGTTTGCGGCCGAGGTGGCGCGCTGGCAGCAGGCCGGGGTGGCGGCCATGTGGTCCCCCCGCATTGCCGTGTTGAATGACCCAAGCTATGACGCCACATCGCGCCAGCCCGGCCCGCTCGACCGGTTCGTCGGCACGCCACGGATGACCGCGCCCGGGCAGTGGCTGGCCGGGTCGCTGGACATGTCGCTTGGCACGACGGTCCAGCGCCTGCACCGCGGCGGCCCGCAGTGGCAGCTTGAAAGCGCCGAGCAGGGGCTGCTCGACCCCCGCTTTGACGCGGTGCTGCTGGCCCTGCCCGCGCCACAGGCCCTGGCACTCACCGAATCACCGGCCCCGGCGCTGGCTGCCGTGGCTGCGTCCGCTCAGATGCGCGGTTGCTGGGCCTTGATGCTGCAGTTCGACAGCCCGGTGGACCTGCCCTTTGACGCGGCCTTCGTCAACAGCGGCCCGCTGCGATGGATCGCCCGCGACAGCAGCAAGCCCGGCCGCGACCCAGGGCTTGAAACCTGGTTGCTGCACGCCGAGGCCGAATGGAGCGAAGCACATCTCGAACTGCCGCCCGACGAAGCCGCCAGCTTGATGCTGGCGGCCTTCGCCGTGCTCGGTGGCCCTGCCCCGCAGACGTGGACGGCGCACCGCTGGCGCTACGCCGATACGCGTGAACCCCGGCTGGATGGCTGCCTCTGGGACGACGACCTGCGCCTCGGCCTGTGTGGCGACTGGCTCAACGGCGGCAAGGTGGAAGGCGCCTGGCTGAGCGGGCAGCGGCTGGCGGCGCAGCTATTCTCGGGATTTGCAGCAACGGGAACTTGATATGAATCCAGGCTTTCACCATTTTTCAGAGCTGTTCGCCCAGTTGGGCCTGGCCTCCGACGATGAAGGCATTCGCGCCTTCATCGAGCAGCATCGGCCGCTGCCGCCGGAGACCTTGCTGTCCGAGGCCGCCTTCTGGACTCCTGCGCAAGCGGCCCTGCTGCGCGAGCAAAAGCAGCAGGACGCGGACTGGGCCGACATCGTCGATCAACTCAACCTTGCCCTGCACTGAGGCGCAGCCCCATGAACCTCGCCCTTATCGCGCACGACCACAAGAAGGACGACATCGTCGCGCTTGCGGCGGACTTCCTGCCCTTTCTCAAGCGCTGCACCTTGATGGCCACCGGCACCACCGGTGGTCGCTTGAAGAGGGAGCTGGGCCTGGATGTGGAGTGCCTGCTGAGCGGCCCGCATGGCGGCGACCTGCAGATCGGCGCGCGGCTGGCCGTCGGGCAGGTGGATGCGGTGATCTTCCTGCGCGACCCAATGACACCGCAGCCGCACGAACCCGACATCAACGCGCTGGTGCGCGCCTGTGATGTGCACAACGTGCCCTGCGCGACCAATGTGGCCGGGGCACGGTTGCTGCTGGGTGCCTGGTGCCGCCAGGCATGACGAGTGAACCCAAGCAGTTGAACCTTTGGATGCCGCGCGGTTTGGCGGTGTTGGCGGCGGCACTGCTGGGCCTGGGCCTGGTGATGTGGGTGGCGGCGAACTGGGATGATTTCGGCCGCACCGGCCGGTTTGCGCTGCTGCAAGGCGCGGTGCTGGTTAGCGCTTGCGCGGCAGCCGCCAAGCCCGCTTGGCGCGCGCCCGCCGCCTTGCTGGCCCTGATTTCCACCGGCGTGTTGTTCGCCTATTTCGGCCAGACCTACCAGACCGGCGCAGATACCTGGCAGCTGTTTGCCCTGTGGGCGGCGCTGGTCTTGCCGCTGGCCTGGGCCGCGCGCAGCGATGTCGTGTGGGCGCCCTGGGCCGTCGTCGCGACGGCCGCGGTGGCGTTCTGGGTGCAGACGCACACGGGCCACCGCTGGCGCGTGGAGTCTGGCGATCTGGGCGCGCATGCGATCGGCTTCGGGCTCTTGCTGGTGTTGTGCGTGGGCATGAGCCAGCCGCAGGCGCGTTGGACCGGCGCGGGGGTGTGGGCCTGGCGGACGGCGGCGCTGTTGGCGGTGCTGGTGCTGCTCTGGGCGGCGCTGGGCGGTTTGTTCAGCGACACGCTGCGCCCTCAATACGCAATGGGCGTTTTGGTCTTGGGGGTGGCCGCTGGCGCATTGGCGGCATCGCCCCGCTTCTTCGACGTGTTCGTCCTGAGTGCGGTGGCCCTGGGACTTGATACTTTGCTGGTCGCCGGGCTGGGGCGATGGCTTTTTGACGGTCGCTCGCGCACGGGCGAGCCGATCATGGAACTGCTGCTGATCGGCGGGTTGGCAGCCTTGCTGCTGGCACTGTCGGTCCAACAGCTGATGCGACTGGCGCGGCGCAACGAAGCGAGGTCGGCATGAGCGCCGCTGCATCCGAGTCTCGCCCCTGGCCGGTGGTGTTGATGATCGCGCTGGGCGCGTGGCTGGCGGCTGCGCCCCTGGCGCTGATGATCTTTCTGGTGTTGGGGCCGGTCATGCGCGGCGGGCCCGGGCCGTACGTCATCGGCGTGCTGCTGCTGGTCGGTGCGGTGGCCTTGTTGCGCCGACCCGGCCTGCCGTTGTTCGTCGAACAACTGGCGGTGCCGGGTCTGCTGGTGGGCGGGCTGTGCTTGGGGTATGTGCTGTTCAGGGACACCTCCCGGCTGACCGGCGCGGCGCTGCTGGCCCTGTTGGCGCTGGGGATCGCGGCGGCCGTGGCGCGGCCTTGGTTGCGCGTGCTGCTGGGCGCGGCAGCAGCGGCGCTGGCCTGGCTGGCGGTCGATGCCGCTGTGCCGGACCTCGGCCCCTGGCAAGGCAGGCCTTGGCACGACGGGTCGACGGTGTACGGCTTGGTCGCCGCGTGGGCACTGGCGCTGGCCGTGCAGCGGCGTGTTCGTGCCGACTGGGCCACCTTGATCGAGGACAGTGGGGCCGGTTGGTTGCTCGGCGCGCTGGTGTTGCTGGGCTTGTCGGCAAGCGACAAATATGTCTTCACGTCCGGGTTGGCGCTCTCGGGCGGCATGCAGCCCTGGGTCTCCGCCGTCACGGCCACCGTCGGCGCGCTGTGGGCCGCGCACGCCTGGCCCGGCCTGCGTCGAGCGTGGCTGCTGCCCGTCGCCCTGGTGCTGATCGGCCTAGCGGCGCTGATGCCAGCCCTCGGCGCGGCGATCTTTGTGCTGGCCGTCCTGGCATGCAGCCACCGCTGGCGTTTGGCGGCCGCCGCCGCGGTGGTTGCTGCCTGGATCGTTGGCAGCTTCTATTTCCAGTTCCAGTGGCCGCTCGCCCAAAAGGCGCTGGGCTTGGCCGGTGCAGGCCTGCTGCTGGGCGGACTGGCGGCGTGGCAGATGCGCAGCAGCATGTGGGCGCCGGCCGGCACACGAGAGAAATTTGGCCTGCGCCCGGCCGTCTTCATCGCGGGTGCCCTGCTGACCCTGCTCGTTGCCAATGACGCGATCTGGCAGAAAGAGCAGCTGATCGCCGAGGGCCAGCCGGTGTTCGTCGCGCTGGCCCCGGCTGATCCGCGCAGCCTGATGCAGGGTGACTACATGCGGCTGCGGTTCGCACTGCCCGAGACCGTCAGCGCGCCGCTGCTGGGCTGGGACAACGCCCGTCGACCGCATCTGACGGCCCAGTTGGATGCCCGCCGGGTGGCCACACTGTTGCGCCTGTACGACGCGGCTGGCCCGCTGGCGGACGGCGAATTTCTGCTTGAGCTCACGCCCAAAGACGGCCGTTGGATCCTGGTCACCGACGCCTGGTTCTTCAAGGAGGGCGAGGCTGCGCGCTTTGCGGCTGCGCGCTTCGGTGAGTTCCGTGTGTTGCCCGACGGCCGCGCCTTGCTGGTGGGGGTGGTGGATCAGAATTTGCAGCCGATCCGGCCCTGAATCCGCTGTGAATTTCGGCCGCTGCCCACAACAACGTAAAATATCGAAATCCAATCACCCACCGCTACTGCAAGCTGGCCTCGTCAACCCTGACGGCCCGCCCAGGCCAGCGGCAGCGGTTGGCTCGAATTTGCAGTTTGCAAGTCATCAAAATCACCCTGTACTGGAGCCAATCATGGCCAACAAAATCATCACCGAAGCCCAACGCCGTGCCACTCCCCGTCCCGCTGCCCCGATCGGCGTGACCTTCACAGCCGGCCACGGCCAGAAGAGCAGCCTTGAGCGCGGTGCCCACACCCGCAGCAAGAAGAACCCGGGCAAGCGCCCCAGCAAGGGCGGTTGAGTCGCCCGGAACCTTCGGGTTCCGCTGAATGAAGAAGAAAACAGGCCCCGCCTTACGCCGGGGCCTGTTTCTTTTGCTGGTACTTTTGTGCCCCATGCTTTGATCGATAACCATGATCCGCATCACTGAACTCCGCTTGCCACTCGGCCATGCCGACGGCGATTTGCGCGCCGCCGTGCTGAAACGGCTCGGCCTTGCCGTGGTCGAATTCACCGTCTTCAAGCGCAGCTACGACGCCCGCAAGAAGGCGGCGATCCAGCTGATCTACACGGTCGATTGCACCGTGCCCGATGACGCCGCCGTGCTGGCGCGCTTTGCGGGCGACCCGCACATCAAGCTGACGCCCGATACCTCGTACCAATTCGCTGGCCACGCGCCCGCTGATTTTTACGCTCAGCAGCGGCCACGCCCGGTCGTCATCGGCTTCGGCCCCTGCGGCATCTTTGCCGCGCTGATCCTCGCGCAGATGGGTTTGCGCCCCATCGTGCTGGAGCGCGGCAAACAGGTCCGCGAGCGCACCAAGGACACCTGGGGTCTGTGGCGGCAAGGCGAACTCGATCCTGAATCGAATGTGCAGTTCGGCGAAGGCGGGGCCGGCACCTTTTCGGACGGCAAGCTGTGGAGCCAGATTTCCGATCCGCGCCACCTGACGCGCAAGGTGCTGATGGAGTTCGTCAAGGCCGGTGCGCCGGAAGAAATTCTCTACGTCAGCAAGCCGCATATCGGCACCTTCCGCCTGGTCAGCATGGTGATCAAGATGCGCGCCGATATCGAGGCGCTGGGTGGCGAGATCCGCTTCGAGCAAAAGGTCAGCGATGTGCTGATCGAAGCTGATCACGTGCGCGGCATCACGCTCGAATCGGGCGAGCAGATCCGCACCGACCACGTCGTGCTGGCCCTCGGCCACAGTGCGCGCGACACCTTCACGATGCTGCACCGGCGCGGCGTCTACATGGAGGCCAAGCCGTTCTCCATCGGCTACCGCATCGAGCATCCGCAAAGCCTGATCGACCGCGCCCGCTTCGGCCCGAACGCGGGCAACGAGATCCTCGGCGCGGCCGACTACAAGCTCGTCCACCATGCGTCCAATGGCCGTTCGGTGTACAGCTTTTGCATGTGCCCCGGCGGCACGGTGGTGGCCGCGACCAGCGAGCCGAACCGCGTCGTCACCAACGGCATGAGCCAGTATTCGCGCAATGAACGCAACGCCAACGCCGGCATCGTGGTGGGCATCAGCCCGCAGGATTACCGGCAGGACGGCAAGACGGATGGCATCGTCAGCCCGCTCGACGGCATGGCATTTCAGCGACTCTGGGAAAGCCGCGCGTTCGAGCTGGGCGAGGGCGGCTATCAGGCGCCCGGCAGCCTGGTCGGCGACTTCATCAAACGCCAACGCAGCGCCGCTTTCGGCAGCGTCGAGCCCAGCTACAAGCCCGGCGTGACCCTGACCGATTTGCAGCAAAAAGGCAATGGCTCCCTGCCCGACTACGCGCTCGATGCGATCCGCGAAGCGCTGCCCGCCTTCGAGCGCCAGATCAAGGGGTTTTCAATGCCCGACGCGGTGCTGACCGGCGTTGAAACCCGCACCTCGTCACCGCTGCGCATCACCCGCGGCCGCGACTACCAGAGCGTCAATATCCAGGGCATCTACCCGGCCGGCGAAGGCGCAGGCTATGCCGGCGGCATCATGTCGGCGGGGGTGGACGGAATTGAGGTGGCGGAGGCGTTGGGGCGGTCGATGTTGGGCGAAGCGGCGTCAGAGCAAGCGCGCTGATTGGCTTCGGGGCCAGTCTTCGCGCCCCCGGTTGGTAAACGCTCGGCACGCCGCGCGTAAAACCGCAGGATCACCTGTTCAAAATTGCCGATCAGCAGCGTGGCAATCGGCTGTGCGTACCAGTTGAACGAGGTGCTGACGCGGTAGCGCATCGTGATGCTCAGTTCGGTAGCGGCACCCCGAGGCACCAGGGTGTACTCGGTGTCCTGGATGTCGAAATAGTGGCCGCCGATCATCACGTGGTCGTCGAGCGCCCCGGGCGGGAACGAGTCGTTCTTGAAGCGATAAATCCAGCGTACACGGCGCTGCGGCTGCCAATCGGTGGCCAGCTGGTCGAAGTGGATCTGCTTGCCCATGACTACATGGCGAACTTGGCCCTCGACCGTGGCCTCGGTGATGCCTGAGACGGGCAGTGGCACGCCGATCTTGTACATCCAAGCCCCTTCGATCTCATCGGGTTCAATGTCGCGCGCATCGAGCAGCTGTGACCACACTTGCGCGGGCGATGCGGCAATCAGTACGGTGTGACTGACCTGGCCGATGTGATTTGGCAAGGGCAAATGCTGCTCTATGCCACCCAGCAACAACGGCAGGACCGTGAGGCTGTAAAGCGTGTGCCGGGGCCAACGCGTCAGGCGGCAGATCGCACCCATCGCCAGACCCGCCAGGCCACCGAGCAAGCCGAACAGGGGCAGGATCACGACGGCGCAGATCAGGCCCTCGATCAACATGACCAAGCTGCCCAACACCAGCAACATATTGGCTGCACTTGCCGCCAAGAAGTAATAGCTCCAGCTGCAGCGCTGACGACGCTCTGCCAGATAGACCGTCACCGCACCGACCAGCAGGGGCACCAGATAGATGAAGCTGCCCATCATGGCGGCGTAAGGCCTGCCGGCTTCGCCGAAGAACACGTAGCGAAGCAGCAGCCCAACCAAGCCGCCGCTCAAGACAGGCCAGCGCTTGGCGAAGGGTAGGGCGATGAAGGACATTTTGTTCACGAAAGCACCTCGCGGTGTGGCATAGCGCGCAATTCCGCGCGGGGTGCCAGATCAGTCGGCAGCCGCAGCCCCCACACCAGCCCCAGCCGCTGCAAGCCCACGAGCAACCACCAGCCCGGATCCCACTCGCCCGCATAGAGCCCCAGCCGCGCCGAGCCCGGAAACGCATGGTGGTTGTTGTGCCAGCTCTCGCCCATGGTGAGTAGTGAAGTCCAGCGGATATTGCGGCCCTGCACGGCGGCACCCAGCACGACATGGTTCATGTCGCCATGGTTGTGGGCGAAATAGCCGATCAACCAATGGCCCAGCACACCGGCCGTCACCCGGGCGCAAACGCCCCACAGCACAAAGCCCCAGCCGCCCCAGGCAAATAGCAGCAATGCGGGCGGCAGTTGTTGCAACATCCAGCTTCGCTCAAGGCAGCGATAGAAGCGGTCGTCGGCGATGCGCGCTTCCAGCCGTAGCGCCGGTGGCCGGGACAGCCGCAGCTCGCAGTTCAACTGCCACCAGGCGTCAACAAGCAGCGGCTGGCCGTGGCGCAGGTAGGCGTGGCAGGCGGGCAGGCGCTGCGCGTAGTCCCGCAATTCATGCTGCGCCAGCAAACCCAGCGGCCCGGCCAGACCGACCTGCGTGCCGCACCAGACGAGTAGGTATTCCAGCCACTGCGGGCATTGAAAGCTGTTGTGTATCAGCTTGCGATGACTGCCCAGCGAATGGCCCAGCAGCAGGGCCGTGCCGGTCAAGCCAACGAAAACCATGACGCCGCCCCAGCTGAAGTACAGCGTGCCGCCGAGCACGGCGCCGATGGCCATGGCCGAGAACCACAACGACTTCAAGGGCGACCAGACAACCCGGCCTTCCAGCACATCGACCTGATGTTCAGGCGCGAGGCGGTGTGCCCGCAGACTGTCGGGGATGTTGTCCATCGGGGTCCTCCGTGAAAATTCAGGCGGGTCTGCGCTTTGTGGCCAGCGCTTTTGATTCCTGTTTCAGTGGTCGGCCCACCGGGCACAGCTCCAGCGCATAGCTGGTCAGGCTGTTGGCCAGGCTGTCGGCGTTGAGCTTGTAGATCACGTGCTGGCCGTTGCGCTCGCTGCTGACCAGCTCGGCGTTCGCGAGCACGGAAAGATGGCGTGAAATGGCCGGCGCACTCATGGCGAAACGTTCGGCCAGTTCCGTGGTCGTGAGACTAGTCTCTGACAGGTAGGCGAGGATTTGGCGTCGCGGGCCCGAGGCGAGCGCTTCGAAAATCTTGTCCAGCGAGGTGCTCATAAATGCATTAATTCATTAATTAACGAATTCGTTAATTAATTGTGATGCCGCAACGCTGTTCCGTCAAGCGTCAATTGCTTTGGTCGTGTGCTCTTCTCGCTGTCCTCAGGGAATCACCGACGGCTTGGCCCGTGTTTTGTAGAAGGCTTCGATGCGTACGCCGTAGTTCTGGCGGACTTCCGGCGTCAGCCAGCGCTCAAATGATTCGCGCAGCATGGCGACCCCAGCGGGTGTGCCGAGGCGCTTGTCGATTTCGCGTATCGCCGCCAGGCCCCAGGCATTGCGCGGGCAGGCGACACCGGCTTGAAGCGGCTCGCTGGCGCCCTGAATCGGCAAGCTCAGCAGTTCTTGCAGCTGTGGATTGCGTTCCCGGCCGACCGCCAGCGCCATGTCCTGCTCGATCGTGTAATCGCCGCGGCCCACGCTGAGCATGGGCAGAATCTTGCTGCCGTAGTCGGCGGCGGCATAGAGGTCGACGACCTTCGGTAAGCCACGTCCGGCAAGCAGCTGGTCGATGAACAGACCGTAGCTGCGGCCGTCCACCAGGGCGCCACGCAGGCGCGGGTCGGCCAGCAGTCGGGCCAGATCGACTTCCCCGGCAGCATTGCGTGGCAGCAGGTCCAGCTTGTCGCGGCGCACGATCAGCTGCAGCGGCGGGAAAATCTGCGTGTTGCTGAAATAGGCCAGCTTTTCGCGCTCGGGCGTGCGCAGCGCTGAGGCATGGCAGGCCGGCTCGCCCTGCGCCAGCAGCTGCCAGCTGCGCTTGGCATTGGCCTGCAAGATTTGATGTTGGACCTCGGGCCATTGCAGCTTCATGAAGGCCAACATCCTGGCGGCCAGGCCGATACCGAGCTTGCTTTCGGCCGATGGCGGCGGGTCGGCCGACAGCCATGTGATGCGCTCGATGTCAGCCGCGTTTGCCGCCGTGGCGAGCACAAGGAGTGCGGCGAGCAGCAGCGGCTTCAAAGATTGTCCTGACATGGTGGCTGCATCATCTCGATCAAGTCGCGGGCGAACCCGAGCGCCTCTTCCGGCGTGCCAAAGTAGTATTCGCCGCCCAGGTCGGCCGCATCGCCGTCTGGCCCGATGTGGACAATGGACCAGCCTTCCGCGCCGCCGCCAATGGCGCACACGCCAAAGGCGCCGGGGGCCAGATCCTTGGCGCTGCCCGAGGTGACAAAGATGTCACGGCCTAGATGTTCGTAATAGCGTTTCACGGGTCTATTGTCCTCGCCCTATCATTTCGTCAATTCAAGGAGCAAGCGCATGAAAGCAATCTGGAACAACACGGTCATCGCCGAGAGCGACGACACGGTGATCGTTGAAGGGAATCACTATTTCCCGCCGGAATCGTTGAAGCGGGAATTTACCGCGTTCAGCAACCATCGCACCGGCTGTGCCTGGAAGGGTCAGGCCCATTATCTGAGCCTGTTCGTCAATGGCGAATCGAACCCCGACGCGGTCTGGTTCTACCCGGAGCCGACCGCGGCGGCCGCGAACATCAAGGGCCGTTATGCCTTCTGGAAAGGCGTCACGGTCGTGGCGTCATGACCCTGGTCCTGCTCGAAGCACTGGCGGCTTTGCTGCTGCTGCTGTTCATCGTTTGGTGGACGATGTTTTCCGGCCGCAAGGGTGGTGAGCGGCGCACCGAGGATGACCAGGACAAGGATCAGAGCTCGCCGTAACCCCGGCGTGGCGGCAAAAAGAAGCTGCGTGGCTGTTCGCGCAGTCGCCGCCAGATCGCCGAGCTGACGCGGGCGCGGTCCGCCAGCTGGATGCCGCGTGAACGCAGGGCCACCTTGAAGGCCAGGTAAAAACTGACGCCCAGGTTCAGCACGCCGATCAACAGCACCGTCGGCACGCACCACCAAAATGTCGGGGTCGTCATCGTTTGCCAGCCCAGGGCACCCACGGCCGCCGCCAGTTGGCCGGTGGACAGGGTGACGTGGCGAATGTCCAGCGGCAGGCTGAAGAAGCCCAGCAGCGCCGGGCTCAGGCCCAGCAGCAGGCCCAGGCTGACATTGGCAGCCAGGCCCGAGATATTGTTGGCCCACCACTGCGCCCAGCCCTGCGCCCGGGCTGCGCCCAGCCGCGCAATGATGGCGGGGTTCCAGGCGATGGCGCTTTCGAGCCGGTAGAACACAAACCAGTTTTCCACCCAGCCGGCGATCAGGCTGCTGGCGAACAGCAGCACGCCGGTGAAGGCTGCAAACAGCAACGACGGACCGAAAAAGCTCAATGAGTGCAGCACGTACTCGGCGTCTTTGACGCCAACCAGCGGCGCGCCAAACATGGCCCAGCCCAGCGCTTGCCCGGCAGCCACGACCGGGATCACCAGCGCGACATTGCCGACAATGCCGGCCATCTGCGAGCGCAGCAGATGCGCGACTTCATCGACAAAACTGCTCAAGCCCGCATCGTCCGCAATGCGTTGCAGCTTTTGCGCCATCGCGGGCGCGGTCATCGCCGGTTGCTTGGTGGCGACCGTCCAGTGCAACAGGTGGATGACGACAAAGCTGGCAGCGTAGTTGACGCCGACCCAGACACCGCTCCAGAACGGCGCGAGTGCCAAGGCCAGCACAGCGAATTTGATGAAGGTGGTGATGGCAAGGATCGCCCCGCCACCGGCCGCGCTGCGCAGCATGTGTCGGTATTCGTCCGCGCTGCGGGTGATGTAGTGCTCGCCGGTTTCGGCGCTGCGTTCGGCCACTTTGCGTGCCATCAGCGAGTAGTGCCGCGCGAACAGGGTGCGCACACTGCGCCGCTCGTGCACCACCCGCACGAGGGTGGCGGTCAAGCGCAGCAGCTCTTGTTTGGGTTGGTCGGACACCAGGCAGTCCAGCAGCGCTTCGATCCGCTGGGTGCGCGCATCAAGCTGCTCCACCTCGAACATCAGATCGACCGAGACACCGTAAGTCTCGAGGTGCTCCGGGATGCTCAGCGCCGCCTGGCGGCAATGGTCGAGCAGTGCGCGCAGGTACTGCAGCGCTTGGCGCAGAGCGGCCGGGTCGACGATGCCGCCATCTTCACCACGCAGGGCCGCTTTGAACGCCTCGGCCGCGCGCGGCAGTTGCTCGAACGGTTGATCGGTCAGCAGCCCGGGGCCCATGCGTTGGCGCAGCGGGCCCGACAAACCGGCCGCATGCACGGCGCTCACCAGAATCGTCAGGCTGCTGAGCATCGGCTCGCGCCAGGGCAGGGTGGTGTCGCCGGTTCGCTTGAACAGTGCGGCCAGGCGGTCCAGCACCGTATCGTCCAGTGCCAGCAGCCAGTGTTCGTCGGCCTCGTCGGGGAACAGTTGGCCGAACAGCTCGCCCAGGTCGTGCGTGTCTACCGTGCCGGGCAGCACATGCAGGCGCAGGCGCAGGAAAAATTCGCTCCACAAGGCCATCCGCGAGGCAAAGCCCACATCGGCAAACAGGCCGGTGGCGTTGACATCGCGCCACACGCTGGCCCACACCGCCGCGAAGTTTTCCGCGTGAACCGGGTTGCGCTCCAGCAGATTGAGCAGCAGCTTGACGCGGCGCACCGGCAGCGGTGCCGGCGTCAGCAATTCGGAGGCGGGCGTGGCTTCGGCGTTGTTTGGGCTTTTCGACGCCGGGTGACGCAGCCATTCCAGCAAGCGGGCCAGCCACAGATTGCGGGCCGCCAGCTCGGCCTTGGGGTTCGCGGCGTTGAGCAGCGCGGTCACATCCCAGGGGCCGGCGGCCACCGCCGCTGTCATCAATGCAGCGTGCTGGTGTCAGCCAGCAAGAACTCGGGCACCTCGGCGTAGAACACCTCGGCCGCCTCGGTCACGCACAGGAAGCGACCGCTCATGCTGCCTTGCGGCGTGGCGATCTGTGCCCAGGACGTGTACTGAAATTTCTGCCCCGGTGCCAGCAGCGGTTGGTGGCCGATCACGGCCAGCCCGTCCACCTGCTGCATGGTGCCCTGGGTGTCGGTGATCTGCCAGTGGCGGCCCACCAACTGCGCAGTGATGTCGCCGCTGTTTTCGATCGTGAGCGAGTAGCTGAAGGCGTAAACGCCCCGCTTTGCGTCGGTTTGCTCGTGCAGCGCTTGCACCTGTACAGTGACTTTGAAATTCGGATTCGCCATGGGTTTTATTCTAGGTGGTCGCCAAAACGGCTTCTTGGTGCGAACGCTATGCTCAAACGATGTTGAAAATTCGACGCTTTGCCGCGCCTTGGGCTCTGTTCTTGATGATGCTGGCGCTGCAAGCCACTCTGCCGGCGAGTGCCGCCGAACCGATTCTGGTGCGGACGGCCATGCAGAGCGGCTCCTTGGCCAAGTACGCGCCCGATGACCCGACCGCGCCGGGCCTCTGCCTGGAAATGCTGCGTGCGGTCGAGCGCATCGACCCCGGCCTGCGCTTTATCGGGCTGGAATTGCGTGCGCCGCTGCTGCGCATTGAACGCATGCTGGCGCTGGGCGAAATCGACGCGTTCTTCTGTCTGCTGAAGTCGCCGGAGCGGGCGCAACAATGGCGCTATCTGCCGGTGCCGCTGTACCGTATTCGCCAGATGGCCGTGCAGCGCATGTCCGACTCGACCGAGCTGCGCAGCATGGCCGATCTGGTGGTGGCCGGGGCGAAAAAACCGGTGTTGGTGCCCCAGGGCACCTTGCTGGCAGCGACCTTGCGGCGGTCCAATGTCGCGATTGGTTTCGCGCCCTCCGAGCGCGAGGCCCTGCAGATGCTGCTACTGGGCCGCACCGACGTCGTTTACGGCCAGGACTTGAACTTGCTGCGCAATATCCGCGCGGCCGGTCTGGGCGACCAGGTGCGCATGTCGGCAACCGTGTTTCAGGAAGATGCTCAGTACGCCACCGTGTCCACGCAAACGCCGCCCGAACTGGCGCTGCGTTTGACCCAGGCACTGCAGCAGTTGGAGCGCGACGGCAGCCTGCGCGCCATCGCCGAGAAATACAAATGATCAGCCCGACGCTTTACCTGCCTGACGACGGCCAACCGCGCTGCCCATGGTGCGCTGCCGCACCCGGCGACTTGGGGTATCTGCGCTATCACGACACCGAGTGGGGTTTCCCGGTGGCGAGTGATCAGCGCCTGTTTGAAAAGCTCTGCCTCGAAGGCTTTCAAAGCGGCCTGTCGTGGCGAACGATTTTGAACAAGCGGGAGGCGTTTCGAGCCGCTTTCGCAGGCTTCGACGCGGCGCAGGTGGCCAACTTCGGCCCGGCCGATGTGGCGCGGCTGCTGGGCGATGCGGGCATCGTTCGCCATCGCGGCAAGATCGAGGCGGCAATCAACAACGCGCAGCGCTGTCTGGAGCTGGTTGCCGAGCAAGGCTCGCTGGCCAAATACATCTGGTCGTTCGAGCCGCCGGCGGTTCTTGAACCGCTGATGCTGACTGAATCAGTCGCTTCCATGGCCCTGTCAAAAGACCTGAAGCGGCGCGGCTGGAAGTTCGTCGGGCCAACCACGATGCATGCCTTCATGCAGTCAATGGGCCTGTTCAACGACCATGCTGTGGGCTGCGTCAGCCGCAGCAAAGTGGATGCAGCGCGGCGGTGCTTTACACCGCCGCGCTGACGTTCACTGACCCGTTACCGGGGTGTTACTTGGGTATTACTTGGGCATCACGACGGTGTCGATGACGTGGATGACGCCGTTGTCAGCCGCAATGTCCACCGCCGTGACCTTGGCGCCGTCCACCATCACCGTGCTGCCCATAGTCGTGATGGTCAACTCGCTGCCTTGCACGGTCTTGACCTTGCCGGGCTTCACGTCCTTGGCCATCACGGCACCGGGAACGACGTGGTAAGTCAGGACGGCGGTCAGCTTGGCCTTGTCCTTGAGCAGCGCGTCAAGCGTGGCCTTCGGGATCTTGGCGAAAGCCGCATCGGTGGGGGCGAACACGGTGAACGGGCCCTTGCCCTTCAAGGTGTCCACCAGGCCTGCGGCCTTGAGCGCCGTTGCGAGCGTGTTGAAGTTGCCGGCCGCAACAGCGGTATCGACGATGTCCTTGGCCTGGGCCGCGAAGGTGGCGAGGGCCAGGGTGCCGATCAAAAGAAGCTTTTTCATGGGTAATACCTTTCAGTAGAGGAAAGCAACAAGGGACGAGAGATGCGGTGAATGACGCCGTGGCGAGCGAGCAGGTCGCTGCCGGGCAAGAGAGATTGGTCGCGGTCAACAAGGCCCAGCGCGCTGAATTGCAGGGCCAAGCCATTGGCATTGCGCAGGCTGCCGCCCCACGGCAGTTCAGCGCTCAACCAGTGGCCGGGGATCAGATGTGCCGCCAGTGCCTCGGGCGTCAGCGGCGGGCATCGCAGCAGACCGGCGGCCGTGGGTGCGAGCAGCGTGACGGGGCTGTTGCCCTGCAAAAGCGCATCCAGACCGCTGTCCTGCAGCAGACGTGCAAAGGCGCGCAGTTCTGGGTCCGCCTGCAAAGTCGCCAGCAACGAGCGTTGCGGTGGGAGCAGCACCCGGTCGATGCACTGTCCGAGCCGTTGGGCGCGGCGCTGCTGTGCATCGACAAGGTGTTCGCCCCGCAGCGTGATGACACTGTCGCCCAGCGTGCGGTTCAAGCCCGGCTGCAAAGGCGCTGGCAGAACGTGGCCCAGCAGTAACTGCCTCAACGCTGCCTTGTCGGCAGTCAACTCGGCCCAGTTCATGCCTAGCTCGGCCAGCAAAGCTTCGAACGCGGCGTCGCTGGGCGGCAACAAGGTCAAGGCGCCGGGGTGCCGGCCAACGCTGTTCAAGCCGGCTGATTGCAATGCTTTGTGCCAGTGAACGGTGCCAGAACGCTGCGCATTGCCGGCAGGTGTCGCTTCAAGCAGGGCCCGGCCCGGCACGCTGAACGTGAGGGGCCACCAAGTGCGAAGTAGTTGGGCTGAAACTGGCATGGCCTTAATTTGAACTAATCAGTTCAAGTTGTCAATTGATTGGTTCAATAAATTACTAGTCGTTCAATTTGTAACCGTTGAGTCGCGCGGCCTTTACACTTCCGGCATGGCCAAAGTCTCTTTCCGAACCACCATCCTGCAAGCGCGTGAAGACGCGATCATTTCGGTGGTCAACCGTCTCCTTGCCGAAAAAGGCTTTGACCTGATGACGGTGGATGCGGTGGTGGCCGAGGTCGGCATCGCCAAGGCCAGCCTCTACAAGCACTTCACCTCCAAGGAAGAGCTGGCCGCCGCCGCCATGGTGCGGGTGCTGGAACGCGCGCTCGCCGAAGTGGCGCGTTTGCAGCTGCTGCCCGACACGCCGCTCGGCCGACTCAAGGCGATTGCCCGCTGGACGATGGAGGTGCAGTTGGCCGGCGAGATGCCCTCGCTGCCGGCCCAGAACTCATCGCTGCGCGCGGCGTTGGGCGCGCACAAGGTCTATATGGACCGCCTGCTGCGCCTGTCGGACGAATTGGGCGAATGGATTGCCGCTGCGCAGGGGGACGGCAGCTTGCAAAGCAGCCTGCCGCCCGAGCTGGTGCTCTACACCCTGTTCGCCCGCGCCTGCGATCCGGTGCTGGGCCTGCTCAAGCTCAGCGGTCAGCACAGCGACGCACAGATCATCGAGATGCTTTTGGCCACCTGTTTCGGTGGTTTGGCCGCCTAGAATTCCGCCCATGAGCACCTACCGCATCGCCCCCAGCATCCTGTCCGCCGACTTTGCCCGCCTGGGCGAGGAGGTTCGCCATGTTCTCGCCGCCGGGGCCGACTGGGTGCATTTCGATGTGATGGACAACCATTACGTGCCCAACCTGACTTTCGGCCCGATGGTCTGCGAGGCGCTGCGCAAGCATGCCGTCAAGCCCGACGGCACAGCCTGCCCGATCGACGTGCATTTGATGGTGCAGCCGGTCGATGCACTGGCCGTGGCCTTTGCCAAGGCCGGGGCAGATCTGGTCAGTTTTCACCCCGATGCGTCGGCGCACGTGGACCGCACGCTGCAGCTGATCAAGGCCGAAGGCAAACAGGCCGGTCTGGTGTTCAACCCGGCCACGTCGCTGGACGTGCTGGAGTGGGTGATCGACAAGGTCGATCTGGTGCTGATCATGAGCGTCAACCCCGGCTTTGGTGGCCAGAGCTTCTTGCCCAGCGCCCTGCGCAAGCTTGAAAAAGCCCGCCGCATCATCGAACAGAGCGGCCGCGACATCCGGCTTGAAATTGACGGTGGCGTGAAGGTGGACAACATCCGCCAGATCGCCGACGCCGGGGCCGACACCTTTGTGGCCGGCTCCGCCATCTTCGGCAAGCCCGATTACAAGGCCGTGATCGACGCGATGCGGGCTGAGTTGGCCCGCTGAAATGGCGGCCATCCTGTTCGTCTGCACGGCGAATATCTGCCGCTCACCGATGGCCGAGGCGCTGATGAAGGCCCGCCACCCGGCGGCCTTCGGCGAGATTAAATCGGCCGGTGTTCATGCCGGGCCGCGCGGCGAGCCGATCGATGCTCGGGCCGCCGCCGCGCTGACCCGGGTTGACGCCGCGCCGAGCAAGAAGTTCCGTTCGCGCCGTGTTCAGCCCAGCGATTTTGAGCACTTTGACCTGATCGTTGCGATGGAATCGGAGCATCTCGACGCGCTGCGCCAGCAATGCCCACCCGAGCTGCAGGGCAAGCTGCGTTTGCTGCGCGACGACGGGCAGGACGTGCCCGATCCCTATTTCGGCCCGGCGGCGGGCTTTGATCTGGTGCTGGGGATGATTGAGCGCGGGCTCGCGGGCCTTGCCGCCGTGAATTCGGCACGCCAGGCCTGATTCCCTGACGAATCAGCCCGGCCTGCCGCGCTTAGACTGAGCGCCTTACTGAGGGCAAACCGGTTGAAAAACCGGGACGCAAAGCCTCCGGCCTACAGCGAACTGACTGCCATGCAGCCCGTCGCCACGGTAGCGGGGTCGCCTGGGACAGCCATTTGGCCGTCCTTGCCGCATGGCCCTCGCCAACCGCAGCGACGAGGTCACGATGCAGCCACTCAACTCCCACAAGCAGCCCGTCAAGGTCAGCGTTCGATGGGCCATCTTGCCCGTCGTGGCCGCAATTTTGTCGGCCTGCGGCGGCGGGTCTGCCCCCGAATCGACGACGCTCAATGCGGCCGCTGCCACCACCACGGTGGCGCTCGAGGTGAGTGCCGCCGAGCTGCCGATCGAGGCCGCCAGCGACGTCGCTCAGCCCACCTTCCACCTGGCGCCGGTCTTGCTGGCCGAGCCGGGTGATGTTGATGTGCTGAACAGCAATGCTTCGGCGAACCAGCAACCGCAGGTTCAATCGATTTCGGCGGCGCTGGACGCGGTGCAGACGCGCGGCTTGACGGTGCAGACGATCCAGGACTCGCAGCGGATGCGGGCGCTGTCGGCCGCTGGTGCCGAGGGCATGGCCAAGCCGCTGGCGGCCAGCACCGCGATTTCGACCTACACCCCGGCCCAGATCCGTGCCGCCTACGGCCTGCCGGCCTTGCCTGTTGTGTCATCAGCCAGTGCCATCAAGACCCTGACGGCCGCCCAAGCCGCCCAGCTTGGCGCAGGTCAGACGATCTACATCGTCAATGCCATGCACAACCCGAATGTGGCCGCCGAACTGAGCGCCTTCAACCAGAAATTTGGTCTGCCGAGCTGTGCCGTCAAGACGGTTGCTGTCGGCACCGCCCTGCCGTTGGCCGCTGCAGCGGTGGCCGATGGCTGCACCTTGAACACGGTTTACAGCACCCCCAGCGGCGCGATCAGCGCCAACGCACCGGCTTACAACGCCGGCTGGGCCACCGAAATTGCCCTCGACGTGCAATGGGCGCATGCCACCGCCCCGCTGGCCCGCATCGTGTTGATCGAAGCACCCGATGCCTCCTCGAACAGCCTGCTGAATGCGGTCAAGCTGGCCAACGCGATGGGCCCGGGTGTCGTGTCGATGAGCTTCGGCGGTGCCGAGGGCAACTGGACGGCGTCGGTGGACGGCACGTTTGCCGCCACCGGCATGAGCTATCTGGCTGCCACCGGCGATTCAGGGGCGGCCGTGTCTTGGCCGGCCGTGTCACCCAATGTGCTGGCCGTCGGCGGCACCTCGCTCAGCTACAGCGGCAGCGGCGCGCGCGCCGAAGTCGCCTGGGCCCGCACCGGCGGCGGCGTCAGTGCCTTCACGCCGACGCCGGCCTATCAAGCGGTCAAGATCGTCCCCGGTGCCGTCGCACTGGCACGCCGCAGCGTCGCCGATGTGGCCTTCAATGCCGACCCGTCCACCGGGCAGTTCGTGGCCGTGATGGCCCCGGGCGCGTCGGTTGTGAGCTGGGTCAGCGCCGGCGGCACCAGCTTGTCGACACCGCAATGGGCGGGTTTGGTGGCCATTGCCAATGGACTCCGGGCCCAGACCGGCAAGGCCAAACTGGGCCTTACACAAAGCGCCCTGTACGGTCAGATCGGCGCGGTGCCCGGCAGCTACGCGGCAGCATTTGCTGACATCACCAAGGGTTCCCACGGCAGCTGCGCCAGCTGCACGGCCAGGGCCGGTTACGACCAACTGACTGGTCTGGGCACCCCCAATGTCAGCGCCTTGCTGACGGCCTTGTCGGGGGCCAGCACGACGACGGCGGCCCCGGTGGCAGCGCCCAAGCTGCAAGCCCCGGTCATCACGACAACGCCGTTGACCGGTCTGGCAGGCAAGCCCTTGAGCGGCAGCTTCAGCGTGGCCGATCCGGCGGGCTACGCCATGTCGGTGTCCATCACCGGTGTCCCTGCGGGCATGAAGCTCAGCCTCAGCGGCACGACGGTGACGATCAGCTGGGCCAGCCCGGCCACCGGCAAGTACACGCTCAACGTGACGGCACAGAGCTCGGCCGGCTTGGCCAGCCAGGCGACGTTGCCGGTCACGATCAACGCGAAATAGGAAACGACTTACTTCAGGTCGCGGCGCAGCTGCGCTTCGTCGAGCTCCGGGCTGGTGTGCCGTGTACCGGTCTGAATCGGGCGGCTGGGCGGGGCAGCGACCAGCGTCTCGGCCCATCGCTGGCGCGGCACCAACTAGGTGGAGGCGAAGGCTTAGTGGGTGGCAGCGCTGGCCGCAGCACTGAGCGCCTCGTGGAACTCGGCGGCCGGGGCAAAACGATGCGCGGCACTCCCGGCGGGACAATTCACCCCGGCGCGGGCCCATCCCTACGCCCGACAGTGTCCGAGGGGTGGCCGTCAGGCGTGAGACTGCGCAGGCCGCGCCGCCATCAGCGCCCGGGCGAGCAGGGCGCCGGCCCGCGCGTTGTGCTTGACCAGGGCGATGTTGGTGGCCAGGCTCTGCCCCTCGGTCAGCGCCTTGATGCGGGCCAGCAAGAACGGCGTCACCCGTTTGCCTGTCACGCCTTGCGCGGCGGCTTCGGCCAGCGCCTGCGCGGTGATCGCATCGATCTCGGCCCGCGGCATGGCGGCATCGGCCGGCACCGGGTTGCTGATGACCACGCCGCCCTGCAGCCCCAGCGCCCATTTGGTCCTGATGAAGGCCGCTTGCTCGCTCGGCGTGTCGAGCTGAAAGTCGGCCTTGAAGCCGCTGTCCGGCGTGTAAAAAGCGGCGAAATTGGCCTGCCCGATGCTGAGCACCGGCACGCCGTGGGTTTCCAGGTATTCGAGCGTCAGGCCGATGTCCAGGATCGATTTCGCCCCGGCGCAGACGACCGCGACCGAGGTCTGCGCCAGCTCCTGTAAATCGGCCGAAATATCAAACGAAGTTTCTGCGCCCCGGTGCACGCCGCCGATGCCGCCGGTGACAAATACCTCGATGCCCGCCAGCGCCGCACAGATCATCGTGGCCGCAACCGTCGTTGCGCCGATCTTGCCGCTGGCAAGCGCGTAAGGCAGGTCGCGGCGGCTGACCTTCATCGCCTCGGGCGACTGCCCCAGCAGCTCCAGCTCGGCCTCGGTCAGGCCGATTCGGATCTTGCCGCCCAGCACCGCAATCGTCGCCGGCACCGCACCGGCCGCGCGGATGATGGCCTCGACCTCGCGGGCGGTCTGCACATTCTGCGGATAGGGCATGCCGTGGCTGATGATGGTGGATTCGAGCGCCACGATGGGCAGGCCCGCAGCGCGCGCGGCGGCCACTTCGGGGGCGAATTCGAGCAGGTTTTGATATGGCGTCATGGCGTTTGTGTTTCCAGCCAAGCTGGGCTGATGTCGGGATGCACGGTGGCCTCGGTCTGCAGGGTCAGCGCGGCGAGTTGCAGGCCCAGGCGGGCGGCACGCAGCAGGTCGTGCGGCTGCTGCCAGAGCCCGGCGCAGACGCCCGCCGCAAAGGCATCACCCGCGCCGGTCACATCGACCACCGCCGTGGCGGGTGGCGGTGCCAGGTGTTGCGCAGGCGTCCCGGCCTGGCTGCACACGACGCCCCGCGCCCCGTCGGTCACGATGACCTGGCGTACGCCGCGCTGGTGCAGGTCCGCCGGGCTCGGGTTGCCCAGGGCCAACAACTCGCCCCGGTTCAGGATCAGACATTGCAGGCCGCGCAAATCCTGCGGCAGCCGGTTCATCTTGGGCTCCGACACGGCCACGGCCACCACCGGCACGCCGTGGCTTTGCGCTTCACGCAGCAGCAGGGCCACGCTGGCGGCGGGCAGGTTCAGGTCAAACACGATCAAGGCCGCCTGCAAGCGCTGCGCCGCGCTCTTGCGCAACAGTTCGGGCGTCAATAGCTCGGTCAGGGGCATCGCGGCCAGCGCCAACAGCATTTCGCCGTTGGCGTCCAACACGGCCGTGTAGCTGCCGGTCGTTTCGCCCGCGGCAACCCAGCAGCCTTGCGTGCCCAGGCCCACGTCGGCCGCCTGCGCCAGCAAGGCACGGCCGCCCGCGTCATCGCCCACAGCGCAGATCAGCTGGGTCGACAGACCGAGCCGCGCCAGGTTTTCCGCCACATTGCGCGCCACGCCGCCGGGTGTCTCAAGTGAGTCGGCCGTCGGGTTCGAGCTGCCCATCTGCAAGGGGCCGAGCAAACGCAGCTTGCGGTCGATATTGGCG
This sequence comes from Burkholderiales bacterium, assembly GCA_038327205.1. Classification (GTDB taxonomy): domain Bacteria; phylum Pseudomonadota; class Gammaproteobacteria; order Burkholderiales; family Burkholderiaceae_C; genus Paucibacter_A. Next base: position 25,858 of record JBBQKT010000006.1, read on the forward strand.
CCGCCGATGCACACCAGGGCCGAGCGCTGGGGCAACACATAAGCCCGGCCGAGCACGCGGCCCTCGCGCGTCAGCGCGGCGATATGACCGGCGATGGCCGAGCGCGACAGCGCCAGCTTC
>JBBQKT010000007.1:0-25975 GCA_038327205.1 Burkholderiales bacterium
ATGGGCATGCACCAGGGCGCAGATCTCCTTCACATGGATGTCGAACACGCCGTAGGTGGACGGGTAGGTGATCATCATCGCGGCCAGATTGGCGCTGTGCTGCTCGCACTTGGCACGCAGGTCGTCCAGATCGATATTGCCCGCCGCATCGCACTTGGTCACGACCACGCTCATGCCGGTCATCTGGGCCGACGCCGGGTTGGTGCCGTGCGCCGATTCGGGGATCAGACAGATCTTGCGGTGGCTCTCGCCGCGCGACGCGTGATAGGCGCGGATCACCAGCAGGCCGGCATATTCGCCTTGCGAGCCGGCGTTCGGCTGCAGTGAGATGCCGGCATAGCCGGTCGCCTGGCTGAGCCAGTCGCACAGCTGGTCTTGCATCGCCCAGTAGCCGGCCAGCTGATCGCGCGGCGCGAACGGATGGATCTGCGCGAACTCGGGCCAGGTGATCGGAATCATCTCGCTGGTGGCGTTCAGCTTCATCGTGCAGGAGCCCAACGGGATCATCGTGCGGTCGAGCGCCAGGTCCTTGTCGCTGAGGCTGCGGATATAGCGCAGCATCTCGGTTTCGCTGTGGTGGGTGTTGAACACCGGATGGGTCAGGAAGGCGCTGCTGCGGCGCAGGGCGGCCGGAATCATCGGCTCAATGCCGTGCTCGAAGGCTGTCATCGACGGCAAGGTCTGGCCGGGTTGGGCGAACACCTGCCAGAGCCGGGCAATGTCGTCGCGGGTGGTGGTTTCATCCAGCGCGATGCCCAGCATCGTGTCGCCCCATTCCGGGAAGCGGCGCAGGTTCATGCCCATCTCGCAGGCTCTTGCGGCCAGGGTTGGCGTGTCGGCGCCGGTGTCCAGCGTCAAGGTGTCGAACGCCGTGGTCGAGCGCACGCTGACGCTCAACTCAGTCAGGCCCTTGGCCAATATCGCCGTATAGCTGGCGACCCGCTGCGCGATGCGCTTCAAGCCGTCTGGGCCGTGATAAACGGCATACATGCTGGCGATCACGGCGAGCAACACCTGCGCGGTGCAGATATTGGACGTGGCCTTTTCGCGGCGAATATGTTGCTCACGGGTTTGCAGCGCGAGTCGGTAGGCGGGTGCGCCATGCACATCGATGCTGACGCCCACCAGGCGGCCGGGCAGCGAGCGCTTGAACTCGTCGCGGCAGGCCAGGTAAGCCGCGTGCGGCCCGCCCGCGCCCATCGGCACGCCGAAGCGCTGCGTCGTGCCCAGGGCAATGTCCGCGCCCAGTTCGCCGGGCGGCGTGATCAGGGTCAGGGCCAGCAGGTCAGCCGCCACGATGAAGGCGGCGTTGTGCGCGTGGATGCGGGCCGCGTCGGCACGCATGTCGTGGATGGCGCCGCTGGTGGTGGGCAACTGCGCCAGCACCGCGAAATAGTCGCCGCCGTCGATCAAGGCATTCCACTCGTCGGCCGAGTTGGCCAGCACGAGGCTCAGGCCCAGCGGCTCGGCGCGGGTGCGGATCACCTCGATCGTCTGCGGATGGCAGTCACCGGCCACGACAAAAGTGTTGCTCTTGCTGCGCACGCTGCGCTTGGCCAGGGTCATCGCCTCGGCGGCGGCGGTGGCCTCGTCGAGCATCGAGGCGTTGGCGATGGCCATGCCGGTCAGGTCGCAGACCATGGTCTGGAAGTTGACCAGGGCCTCCATCCGGCCCTGCGAAATCTCGGCCTGGTAAGGCGTGTAAGCGGTGTACCAGGCAGGGTTTTCAAGGATGTTGCGCAGGATCACGCCGGGCGTGAAGGTGTCGTAATAGCCCTGGCCGATATGGCTCTTGAGCACCTTGTTCTGCGCGGCCAGGGCCTTCAGCTCGGCCAGCGCCTGCGCTTCGGAGATGGCCTCGGGCAGCTTCATGCCTTGTGAGCGCTTGATGCTGGCGGGCACCACCGCCTCGATCAGCGCGCGGCGCGACGCCGCCCCGATCACCGTCAACATGCCGGCCTCGTCAGCGGCATCGGGGCCGATATGGCGGGCATGGAATTCAACGGCGTTTTCAAGCTCGCCAAGCGGCTTCAGGGCAGACATCAACATGGGGTAAACCTCGAAATGAATTAACTGTTCTTGACGAGTTCGTCGTAGCTGGTGCTGTCCATCAGCCCGTCCAACTCGGCGGCATCGGCCAGCTTGACCTTGAAGAACCAGCCGGTCTTCAGTGGGTCGGTGTTGGCCAGCGAGGGGTCGTCGCGCAGGGTCTCGTTGACCTCGGTGATCTCGCCCGAAACAGGCATGTAGACATCGGCCGCGGCCTTGACCGACTCGACCACGCCGGCCACGTCCTTGGCAGCGAAGCTCGTGCCAATGGCGGGCAGATCGACAAACACCACATCGCCCAGCGCGTCCTGCGCGTGCACGGTGATGCCCACGGTGACGATGCCGTCGGCTTCGATCTGGACCCACTCGTGGTCGGCTGTGTATTTGATATTGCTCATCGCATGCTCCGTTAATTTAAGAAACTCAACCGCGCTTTATCCGCGCTTTATCCGCGGTAGTAGCCGTTCGGGACGAACGGCGTGCTGGAAACCATCATCGGTGTCGGCTTGCCCCGCACCAGGGCGAACACATTGGTGCCGATGGTCGTGTGGCTCTTGGGCAGATAGCCCAGCGCGACCGGCTTGTTGATGGAGGGGCCCAGCGTGCCGCTGGTGACGACGCCCAGTTCCACACCGTGTTCGTCGATCAGCTTGGCGCCCTCGCGCACCGGCATCCGGTCCGGGCTGACCAGGCCAACGCGTTTTTTAGCCGCGCCGTTCAGCAACTGCTCGTCGATCACCGCCGCGCCCGGATAGCCACCGGCCCGTGCGCCACCCGCGCGGCGCACTTTTTGAATCGCCCAGGTCAGCGAGGCCTCGACCGGCGTGGTGGTGGTGTCGATGTCATGGCCGTAGAGGCACAACCCGGCTTCCAGCCGCAGCGAATCACGCGCGCCCAGGCCGATGGGTTTGACTTCGGCTTGAGCGAGCAGTTTGCGGGCCAGCGCCTCGGCCTGATCGCCCGCGACCGAGATTTCGAAACCGTCTTCGCCGGTATAGCCGGAGCGGGTCAAAAACGTGGCTATGCCGTCAAGATTGAAGAAGCCGCCGGTCATGAAGGTCAGTTTGGCAACGTCCGGGTTCAAGCGGGACAGTGCGATCACCGCCTGCGGGCCCTGCAGCGCCAACAGCGCCTGCTCGGGCATCGGAATCACTTCGCAGAGATGGCCGATCTTGGCCTGCATATGAGCAATGTCCTGCAGCTTGCAGCCGGCATTGACGACGACGAACAGGTCATCCGGGCGGCGGGCAATCATCAGGTCGTCGAGGATGCCGCCCGCATCGTTGGTGAACAGGGCGTAGCGCTGCTTGAACAGGCCCAGGTCGATCACATCCACCGGCACCAGGGTCTCCAGCGCGGCGGCGGCATTCGCGCCGACCAGCCGGACCTGGCCCATGTGGGACACGTCAAACAGGCCCGCCTCGGCGCGCGTGTGCTTGTGCTCGGCCATCACCCCGGCCGGGTATTGCACCGGCATGTCGTAGCCGCCGAAGGGCACCATCTTGGCACCGAGTTCGAGGTGCAGGGCGTGCAGGGGAGTCTTCAGCAGGAGGTCGTCAGACATGGCGTTATTCGCTTTCGAGGGCAATCAACTGAACCACGCCGGTGAGGGAGTGGATGGGTGTTTTTGCCCTCGCTGTCCTTGGTACTTGAGAGATTCGCCGCCCGACTATGTCGAGCAACTTGCCCCTTCAGTGGACGGGCTACTGGGCCCGTCTCTCTCCAGTGAGGAACGCTTCGATTGTGTGACCAACGGTGAAGCGTTTTGTCAGTCCTTTTGCCTGAGCGTTCGCAGCCGGTCAACACCTGCCACTGCGCCTTCGGCGGCTCCCGCGAAGGGGAACTCTCTCCTGACCGCCGCATTGTAGCCACGACCTTCAACCCAAATGAGCCCGTCATGCCCGCCTGCGCGGGGATGTCGGGCGAAGCGTTTAAGCCTCGCCTCAGCATCCTCAGTACAAAATCGCGCCCATGCGAATCCTGCTGGTGGAAGACGATTTGATGATTGGCGAGCCGTTGCTCGACATCCTGCGTGCCGAGGGCTATGCGGTGGATTGGGTGCGTGATGGCGACATGGCCGACGCGGCGCTGCAAAGCCAAAGCTACGACCTGCTGCTGCTCGACCTGGGCCTGCCCAAGCGCGACGGCATGAGCGTGCTGCGCGCCTTGCGCGGCCGCAAGCAGCGCCTGCCGGTGCTGATCGCCACCGCCCGCGATGCCGTCGAGCAGCGCATCGCCGGGCTGGACGCCGGGGCCGACGATTACGTGCTCAAGCCCTTCGAGCTGGACGAGTTGCTGGCCCGCATCCGCGCGCTGCTGCGCCGGGCCAGCGGGCGGGCCGAGCCGGTTTATGAGCACATGGGCGTGAGCCTGGACCCGGTCACACATGAGGCGATGGTCGACGGCAAACCAGTCAATTTGTCTGCCCGCGAATGGGCGGTGCTGGAGCCGCTGCTGGCCCGGCCGGGCCTGGTGCTGTCGCGCCAGCAGCTGGAAGAAAAGCTCTACAGCTGGAAGGACGAGATCAGCAGCAATGCGGTCGAGGTCTATGTGCACGGCCTGCGCAAGAAGCTCGGCGCGGCGCTGATCGAGAACGTGCGCGGCCTGGGCTACCGGGTGCCCAAGCTATGACTGCCAACAACAAACCGGCACCGTCCCTGAAGCGCCGGCTGATGGTGTTCTTGCTGGCCGCCGTGAGCGTCGCCGCTCTGGTCCAGGGCATCACGGCCTACCGCACCGCCTTGCAAGAGGCCAACGAGATTTTTGACTATCACATGCAGCAGATGGCGCTGTCGCTGGGTGGCGTGAACGGCGGTGGCCGGGGCGCGCAGGACGATCTTGAGCTGGTCGTCCAGGCCTGGACGGCCGAAGGCCTGCAGGTCTTTCAATCGACCGCCCGCGCCGGGCTGCCGCAGCGCGCGGTGCTGGGCTTTTCCGATGTTGAAGCACAGGGCCGGCGCTACCGGGTCGTGTCCGTCCAGACCGGTGGTCAGGTCGTGCAGGTGGCGCAGGAATTGGTGGTGCGGGAACGGCTGGCCAGCCGGCTGGCGCTGCGCACGGTCACGCCGATCGCTGTGATGCTGCCGGTGCTGATGCTGATCGTCGGCTGGGTGGTGAGCCGCAGCCTGGCACCGGTCGAGCGGGTGCGGGCGCAATTGGCCCGCCGGGCGGCCGAGGATCTGTCACCGGTGGGCGAGGGCGGCTTGCCGGCCGAGATCAAGCCGATGGTTCAGGAGCTGAACTCCTTGCTCGGTCGCGTGCAGCGATCGTTCACCGCGCAACAGCATTTCGTTGCCGATGCCGCCCATGAGCTGCGCTCGCCGCTGACCGCCCTGAATCTGCAGGTGCAGGCCTTGCAGCGTGCGACCGATGAGTCGGGCCGCTTGCTGGCGCAACACCGACTCGCGGCCGGCATCACCCGTGCCAGTCATTTGGTCGAACAACTGCTGTTGCTGGCGCGCCAGCAGGCCGATGGCAGCGAGCACCAGCCCGTCGCCCTGGCACCCTTGCTTCGCCAGGTGATGAGCGACATGTCCAGCGCCGCACAGGCGCGGCAGATCGATCTGGGCCTGTTGCACGCCGAAGCCCTCAGCACACCGGGGAACGCCGCCGCACTCGCCACCCTGCTGCGCAACCTGATCGGCAATGCGATCAAGTACACGCCGGAAGGTGGGCGGGTGGACGTGACGCTGTCGGCAGGCAGCACCGCGCAAGCTGCGCTGATCCGTATCGATGACAGCGGACCTGGCATTGCCGAAGCCGAGCGTGAGCGGGTGTTCGACCGCTTTTACCGCACGGCCGACGCCGCAGAGTTGGCCACGGGGAGTGGGCTTGGCCTGGCCATTGCCAAGGTGATTGCCGACAAACATGGCGCAACCCTGAGCCTCGGCCGGGCACCGGGCTTGGGCGGGCTGCGGGTGGAGTTGGGACTTCGCCCAAGCGCTTAAGACCTGTCTAAGCTTCGACCGGCAAAGTGCAATGACTGGGTGATTGCTTTGATCACTCATTCATTCACTCATCCACTCACGACCGAGGTACGGGCAATGGCTGTCGAAACAATGATCCCTTTGAAGAAACTTGTCTGGGCGCTGGCCGCAGCGGGTGCGGTTGGTTTGGGCGGCGGTGCCGTGGGCGCTGCGGCGGCCCTGCAAAAAACTGCGGCGCCGGTGGCTGCGGCCCCAGTTGCCCAAGCTGCCGCGCAGGCCGCCCCGACGGTGGCCCCGACTTCGGCAATGTCACTGCCCGACTTTGCGGCCATCACCGCCCAAAACGGCGCGGCGGTGGTCAATATCAGCGTGACCGGCAACGTCAAAACAGCATCGCGTCAGCAGGGTCAACAGGGTCAACAGGCTCAGCCCGAGATGGACCCGGACGACCCGTTCTTCCAGTTCTTCCGCCGCTTTCAGGGCCAGGATCCCCGGCAACAACAACAACGCCAGCAGCCGTCGCGTGGCCAGGGTTCGGGCTTCATCGTCAGCGAGGACGGGGTGATCCTGACCAATGCCCATGTGGTTCGCGACGCGCAGGAAGTGGTCGTCAAGCTGACTGACCGGCGTGAGTTCCGCGCCAAGGTGCTGGGCAGTGATCCCAAGACCGATGTGGCCGTGTTGAAGATCGAAGCCAAGAACCTGCCGATCGTCAAGCTGGGCAAGATCCAGGATCTGCGGGTCGGTGAATGGGTGCTGGCCATCGGCTCGCCGTTCGGCTTTGAGAACAGCGTCAGCGCCGGTGTCGTCAGCGCCAAGGGCCGGGCCCTGCCGGATGAATCCTTTGTGCCCTTCATCCAGACCGATGTGGCGGTGAATCCGGGCAATTCGGGCGGGCCGCTGTTCAACACGCGCGGCGAGGTGATCGGGATCAACTCGCAGATCTTCAGCCAGACCGGCGGTTATCAAGGCCTGTCGTTCGCCATTCCGATTGACGTGGCCAACCGCGTCAAGCAGCAGATCATGGCCGGCGGCAAGGCCCAACATGCGCGCCTTGGGCTGACCATCCAGGACGTGAACCAGAGCTTTGCGGATTCTTTCAAGCTGGAGCGCCCGGCTGGTGCCCTGGTGGCGAATGTGGAACCCGGCGGGCCGGCCGCCAAGGCGGGGCTGAAGTCGGGCGATGTGATCTTGAAGTTCAACGACCAGCCGATCGTGGCGTCGAGTGATCTGCCTGCGTTGCTGGGTCTGGCAACGCCGGGTGAGAAGGCGAGCCTTGAAATCTGGCGTCAGGGCAAGCTTGAGACCATCAGCGCCAAGCTGGGTGATGCCAGTGACAAGGCGGTCAAGGTGGCTTCGGAAGACGAAGCTTCGGCAGGCGGCAAACTGGGCCTGGCCCTGCGACCGCTGCAGCCGGAAGAAAAGCGCGGCAGCGGTCTGCGCGAGGGCCTGGTGATCGAGGACGTGGCCGGTGCCGCCGAGCGTGCCGGGGTGCAAGCGGGCGACGTGCTGTTGGCCATCAATGGCACGCCGGTCACCTCGGTCGAGCAGGTGCAAAAAGTGGTGGCCGCCTCAGACAAGTCGGTCGCGCTGTTGGTGCAGCGCGGGCCGAACAAGATCTTTGTGCCGGTGCGGATCGGCTGAGCCTTGTCATTCCCGTGCAGGCGGGAATCCAGGGCGTGCGACGACGGGGTCCCAGCCTGCGCTGGGATGACGGGCTTGCAGGAAAGGTCAATCGTCGCCGTGCGTCGATGCGCCGGTGTCCACCGGCATGCTTGTGCCACCAACCCCCTCAAAGAAGAACGGCTTGCGGGGCTTGTTGCGGCTGACCACCTCGTTCATCGTGGGCACCTCGAACAGGCGGCCGTTTTGCATCACATGGCTGATCTGATCGCTTTGGCGGATGTCGGACAAGACATCGCCGCTGATGATGACCAGGTCGGCCAGTTTGCCCACCTCGAGCGAGCCCAGATCGCGATCGACGCCGATGTAGCGCGCCGGGTTGATGGTGGCCGTGCGGATCGCTTCGAGCGAGCTCATGCCGCCGAGGCCAAACATCCACATCTCCCAATGCGCGCCCAGGCCCTCGCGCTGGCCGTGCGCGCCGATATTGGCGGGCACCCCGGCGCGCTGCAAGACCGCTGCGGTCTTGGCGACGCGGACCACGTTGAAGTCTTCCTCGGGCGCGGTGATGCGGCGCACGCTGCGGGACTCGAGCACCGAGCGGGGCACGAACTTGCTCAGCAGCGGATGCTTCCAGACGTCGGTGTGCGCGTACCAGTAGTGCTCGCCGTCGAGGCCGCCGTAAGCGACGTTCAAGGTCGGCGTGTAGCCGACCTTGGTCTGGCTCCATAGCTGCTTGACGTCGTCATACACCTCGGCCACCGGCAGCGCATGCTCGATGCCGGTGTGGCCATCGATGACCATGCTCATATTGAGCTGGAACATCGAGCCGCCCTCGGGCACGACCATCATGCCGGTCTGGCGGGCGGCCTCCAGCACCTGCTGGCGCTGCTCGCGGCGCGGCTGCTGGTAACTCTTGACGCTGATCGCGCCATTGGCCTGTTGGCGCTTCAGGTGGGTGAGGGCGTCTTCGAGGTTGTTGACCGGGGCGTTGACCCCGGCCCTCGCGCCGTACAGGATCGAGCCGGTCGAGTAAATGCGTGGGCCGACGATGGCACCGGCGCGCTGCAACTCAGCACTGCTGAAGATCTCGCCGTTGCGGTTCGAGGGATCGTGGATGGTGGTCAGGCCAAAGGCCAGCGAGGCGTAGTTGATCCAGCTTTGCTGCGGCACCAAGTCGGACTCGCCCATGCCGCCATGCCAGTGCACATCGATCAGGCCGGGAATGATGGTCTTGCCGCGCGCGTCGATCTTTTGCGCGTCGGCCGGAATCGCCACTTGGCCGGCCGGGCCGATCGCCGCGATGCGGTTGCCGTCGATGACGATGACGCCGTCGTTGATGACCTCGTCGTTCGTGCGCATCGTGGCGATGCGCGCGCCGGTGATGACCAGCTTGCCGCGGGGCTTGTCGGACGGCTGGTTGAAGCCAATTTTCTGGCCTGTCTCCGCTGGCTTGAAGCCGGGCTGCTTCTCAACCACCGGTGCATAAGCTGCCGACAAGGCAGTGGTGAACAGCTCGTCGCCGAGCGCGGTGTAGACACGCTGGCTGTCGCCGCTCCAGTGCAGCGAGGTGCCTGCATTGACATCCAACTGGCGCACCGGCAGCGCGTCCATCTTGGGGCCGACGGTCACCACTTTGCCGACGAGAGGCAGGGGCGTTACATAGGCGTGAAAGCGCTCGACAAAGCCCAGCCACTGACCGTCCGGCGAGACGGTGTAGGCGGACACGAATTCGCTCTTGGCGACATCGGTTTCTTGCCGGTCGCCGGTGTTGATGCGGACCAGCTTGACGGTGCTGTCGACCTCGTTGGCATAGCTCGCGCGGGTGACGAAAACCTCGTCATTGCGGGCACCGAACTGCGGCGCTTCGCCGTCCTTGGTCAGCCGCGTCGGTGTGCCCTTGCCGTCGCTGGCAGCGAGGTAGACGCCGGTGTCGAGGCCGTACCAGGGGGTGGTCAAGAAGCCGCCGCGCGACTTCACATAGGCGACCGATTTGCCGTCCGGTGAAAAGCTCGGCGACAGGTATTTGCCGGGTGCCTTGGTGACCAACGTCTCGCGGCCGCTGGCAATGTCCAGTGTCTTCACTGCGCCGAGTTTTTCATCGCTCCAGCTGACATAAACCAGGGTCTTGCCGTCGCGAGAAAAGCTCGGGGCAAACTCGAACGCGTCCTCGGTCTTGGTGAGGCGGCGGGCTGCGCCGTTCGGTAGATCCTTGATGTAGAGATGCCCCAGCGCCGAGTACACGACCCGGCTGCCATCGGGCGCCACATTGACCCAGCGCAGCTGTTTGACGGCGAACTCATCCGGTGCCACGACCTGGGGCAAATGCAGCGCTTCTCGCACCTCGCGGGTGTCGGTCACGTGGAAGGGGATGTCGGCGGCCGTGCCTTTAAACGGGTCAACGCGCCAGATCTTGCCCTGCGCCCAGACAACGACGTTCTTGGCGTCCGGCGTCCAGGCAAACGCCGGGTAGACGCCGTAAACCGACCACGACTCCTGCAGATCGCGTTCCAACTGGCCCCAGGCCGGGGTTTCGGCGCCGGTTTCCAGGTTCTTCAGGAACAGGGTGCTTTGGTTGCGAACCCTGCGCACGAAGGCCAGGTATTTGCCGTCAGGGGAGGGGGTGGGCCGGATCGCGCCGCCCGGGCCCTGGACGAAAGCCTCGACCGAGCCGTCGCTCAAATCCTGGCGGAAGATCTTGAAGATTTCCTTGTTCGAGTCCTTGTTGTACTCGAAGGTTTTGCCGGGCGTGGTGTCCTGCGAGTAGTACAAAAATTTGCCGTCCGGCGACAGGGCGGGCTCGCCCAGGTCTTTTTGCCAGTTCGGCTTTTCGTTCAGTTGCACGCCCTTGTTGCTGGCCGCAACGCCATCGGCGTGAAACAGCCAGATCTCACCCGAGCCGGCTGAGCGGGTGCCGGTGTAATGCTTGCGGGCGGCGATGTATTTGCCGTTGGGGTGCCAGACCGGGTTGTTGAGCAGCCGGTAGTCTTCCTTGGTGACGGCATGCACATTGCTGCCATCGGCATTCATCACCCAAATGTTGTCGCCGCCACCGGCGTCGCTGATGAAGGCGATCTGCCGGCCGTCCGGTGAGAACTTGGCCTGATGTTCCCAGGCGATCGAGTGGGTCAGCGCCTTCGCCTCGCCACCGGCGATCGGCATCACATACAAATCACCGAGCAGGTCGAACAGCACGGTTTTGCCGTCGGGGCTGACGTCGACCGACATCCAGGTGCCGGTGCGGGTGTCGAGCGTGACCGTCTTGGCCGCGCCGGGTGGCTGGTTGACATTCCAGACGGGCTTCTTGTCGGTCGCGGCCTTGTCGGCATCGGCAGAGAAGGCACTTTGAGAAAACGCGCCCAGGATCAGGGCGGCGGTCAGCAGGTTTGCGCGGTGGCGCAGGTGTAAGGGTAAAGGCATGGGTCAGCAATGATGCGCAGTTGAAGCGCAACCAGCTTAGCCTCAAGCCCGGCGTTCACTCCATACGGTTTGTCCCGGCGTTTGCTCCGCCACGCAACACCTGAGGCGACGCTTGTTCGGTAAGCGCGCAAAGAAGAAGAAACCTGTTCCACAGGAAAGGCCAGGGTCCGGTGGAGATCCGGTCGGTTTCGCCTTGCCCGGTGCCATCACTCACGCCTTCTTGATATTGATTTCAATCGCGGCCGGCGGCTTGTTGTCGATCTCGACCGCGCGTGGCTCGCTGGCCGTGATGCCACCGCCGCTGGCCATCAGTTGGTAGTGGCCCTGGGCAACACCGTTGATGATGAAGTGACCGTCCGGCTCGGCAGTCACGCTGCGCCATTCGCCCTGGCCGGCGGTGCGTAACTCAACCCGCACCATGTCCCAGCCGCTGGCGGCCGGTTCGCCGTCCCAGACCAGGCGACCGCTCAGGTTCACCATCGAAGCACCGCCCACCTTGGTCAGCTCGGGCTTCAGGCCGTTGACCATGCCGCGGATCATAAAGAGGATGGTTTCGGAGAAGAACCCGGTGGCAAAGGCCAGGGTCGAGGCCGAGGCGACATTGTTCGGCTCGATCACCTGCATCGTGGCAATCGCCAGAAACGGCGCCGAGATCAGTTGCATGATCTGAAACACGATCGACTCGCGCACGCGAAAGGCCGGCATCGCCGGCTCGTCCACCGTCGGCACATAGTTGGCGTCATTGCGGCGCTGGAATTCAGGGATGCGCCGCGAAATGCTGACGGCCCCGCCGATCAAGGCCAGCACGACGACAAACAGCGGCACGGCGACGCCGCCCGAGACCTCGACAAAAGGCCGCTTTGGATCCTCATTGCCCTGGGCCGCGCAGCTGGCCTTTTTGACGGCATTGGCATGGGAGGCCTGCTTTTGGGCCTCGGCGGCCGAAGCCGCGGCCGCCGCCACTGCAACTGGGCCAACGGCGGCGTCTTTGCGGGCCTGCGCTTCGGAGACTTTCCCGTCGAGCAGGGCGGCCTTGCTGCTTTCTTCTGCACAGCTGGAGACGGCCAGGGTGCGGGCCGTCACACCGCCGACGCTGACCAGCCATCCATAGCGATAGCCGGTGGATGCAATACCGTCGGGCAGGGCTGGCGCGGAGGCCGCCGAAGCCGGGCAGGGCGCGAGACGTTCGCCCAGGGTCGGCGAACCGGCCGCCTTGGTCTGGACGCAGCCGCGCACCAGGCGCAGCGCGCCCTCGGTGTGCGACTGCGAGGCCACTTGACCGCTGGCGGGTGCAATCTGGTCGGCCAGCACCGGCATCAGCAGCAACGCAAAAGCGCCGAATGTGAAGGCGTAGGCGAAGGTGAAAAGGCTGTTGCATTTGGTCTCGGCTGCGCCGGTCACGCAGTAAATGAACCACAGTGACAGCATCGCCAGCAGCAGGGCCAGCGCAATGGCGGCCGGGGCCGAACCAGGTATCCATAGGGCCAGCGAGCCGTAGACAGCGAAGGCCAGCAGGGTGGCCAGCGGGTAGCCTCGGTTGCCGAGCTGGGAAAGCCAGCTTTCAGCCGGTGCGGGCTTGGCGGCGCCCTGAGGCGGCGGCTCGGCTGCTTTATCGACGGGATCGGGCATGGTCGCTCCTGATTCGGCTTGGCATTTGACGCGGCCAAATGATGCGCCAGTCGAGTACCGAATGCATCCTGAAATTTGACGAGCGCAGCAGCGGACTCCGCATCTCAGCGGATTGACAGGGCTGCCCCGACACGCCCCAATCGCAGCAGCCGGTCAACAAAGAGGTGGCGTGTATGCGGAGCCTGACAGGAATGGTGCTTTGCTTGGCGAGTGGTGCGGCCGCGGCGCAGGTGCAGGCTGCGGCGCCTGCTCAGCTTGCACAGCTTGCACTGGCCGATTTGCCTGCCGCGCTGTATGCGCTGTCCGCCCTGATTGCCACGGCCGGCGGATTTGCCCTGGTCTGGTTTGCCTTCACGGACGCCGCCGACGAAGGCTTTGCGCTGCGCTGGCAAGTGGGTGGCTTCGGCGGCCCCAGCCGGGGCTGGCGGCTGTCGACGCCGCTTGCGCGCTTGATCGCCGGGTTGACCTTGGTGACGCTCGGCGTGGCCCTGGCGCTGGCCCAGTTGCCGGCCAAGGACTTGGCTGACCCGAAAGCCCAGACGGTGAAATCGCCCGCCGCTTCCGCTGCCGTTTCAGCCGCCGTTTCCGCCGCAGCTTCCGCCGCCGTCTCTGCCGGCGCTGCGGCCTCAGCCGCCTCCAAATAGAGCTGCTGCCATGCCAATACGCATCAACGAAAGTGCCGATCCGCTGAGCGATGCATCACGTCAGGCGGGTACCGAGAACATCGTCATCAATGCGCAGTCCGAGGCCGGCCGCGTGCTGCGCCTGGAACTGACGCGCTATTGCCGGGGCGAGGTCAATGGCCGCTCTTTCCTGGTCGCCGGCCATCGCGGCGCCGGCAAGACCACGATGGTGGCGGATGCGCTGGACAAGGTGCTGCGCAGCAGTCGCAATCCAGACCGGGGTTTGATGCAGCCGCTGCCGGTGTTTCTGCACGGCCCGAGCCTGTTCGAGGTCGATGGCGGCGACAAAGCGGATGCACTGCCAACGCTGTCTGACTCCCCCGCGATGGCGGCCCAGGCCCGCAGCGCGCTGACGCAGATCATCCTGGGCCTGCACCGGGCGGTGGTGAAGGAATTCGCCCGCGCCTACCGTTCGCGGCTGGTGAACAGCAGCAGCTTTCGCGCGCGGCCGGCGGCCGAACGGGCCGAGTTTGCCGAGCTGGCAGCGCAGTTCGAGGTGGAACTGATGGGCGACCCCTCAGCCGCCCGCCTGCGCGAGTTCTGGGCGCTGGCGGGTGCGTTGGACTGCGGCGTGTTGCAGGATGGATCGATCAGGACCGAGGATCCGCGCGATCCGGCACGCCGGGTGGATCGCGGTTCACTGGAACTGGTGGCGGTCAATGGCATGTGCGATGCCTATCAGCGCATCTCCGGTGAAACCAGCGCGCTGAAGAAGACCCAGGACGCCCAGGAGCGCCGCAGCGAAACCAGCGCGGGCATCAGCCTCAAGGGTGCCGAGTTGGTGCGGCCGGTGGTGTCGGTGCTGTCCGGCGTTGCGGTGGCGGGTGGCGTGATCGGTCAGATGCACAGTGCGGTGGGCGCGCTGGCCGCCGGATTCGCGACTGCGCTGGCTTCATCGATGTTCTTCACCCATTCGCAATCCAGCAGCAACCGCAGCAACCGCCAAACCGACACGACTTTCATCCCCGATTTATCGCTGAAGACGCTGGACCGCATCCTGCCAACGCTGCTGCAACGCCTTCGAGATGCCGGTCTGGCGCCGGTGCTGGTGGTGGACGAGTTGGACAAGGTGGAGCAGTTGTCCAAGCGCCTGGTCGCGATGATCCATTTCCTGAAAAAACTGCTGGCCGAAAACGTTTTTACCTGCTTCCTGACCGACCGGGGCTATCTGGAGCAACTGCGGCTGGAAAGCCGGGGCGCCTACAGCCGCTCGTACTCCTACTTCTCCCACCCCTTGCTGGTGACGTTCTTGCCGGCGGACTTCGACGGTTTTCTCGACAAACTGCTGCGTGTCGATGCACCGGCGACGTCCTCGGTCGATGGCGGAAGTGCCGATCTGCTCGATCTGGAGGTTCTCAAATGGGTGCTGCGCTTTCGCTCCGAGTTGCATGCGCTGACCCTGACACGCGAGTTGTCGCTGCTGCGCGGGGACACCGGCAACGTGGCACTCGCACCGGGCGCCGTGCGTACGCTGCCGCCTTACCTGATCGCCGTCACCTTCCAGGTCGCCATCGAACTGCAGCTGGCGCAGCCGAATGTGGCGGCCTGGTTGCGCTTGCACCCGGAGCGTTCGCAGACCCTGATCGATGCGATGTATTTCTTGAGCCGCATCTGGGTCAAGGGCGATCGCGGGTTCTCGTTTGATGAGGGTCGCCTCGAGTTGTTCAAATACATGATCCGACGCATGAACCTCGAAGCCGAGGCCGAGGCCGAAGCACTGGCCAACCTGGACGGCAGCTCGGCCGTGCAGGTGCTGCTGCCGGACGATCGCAAGCTGCTTGGCGGCATCCTTGACGACATGGTGGTCCTGCTGACTCAAAAGACCGACGAGCGCACGGTACGCCAGCGTTGGGACGATCTGCCGCGCGGCGAATGGGCCGCACACGCGCTGCCAACCCTGGCGGTAACGCAGGCGATGCTCTTGGGCGAGAAGTCGCTGCTGATCAGCGACGACAGCACCGGCGTGCTGCGCTATGAATGGCGCTACCGACCGTCCGGCGTGTTGCGCGATCTGCCGCCCATGTCTGGCATTGCTGGCGTTGTTGACGTTGCTGGCGTGATCGATCCGGCGGTGGTCGTGGTGGATCCGCTGGCCCATGCGTGGGCCGACATCGGCCGCATCGAGGCCATCGAAGCCAGCCTGGTCCAGCTGATGCAGTCGCCGGCCCAGACACTGGCGCGGGGGCAGGTCTTCGAGCTTTTGGCCGAACGGTTGCGCATCGTGCCCACCACGCCCGCCTGGCCGCAGGTGCGCACGGCGATCGCCAACTTGGAGCTGATGCGCAGCGACACCGGCCGGCGCTCCACCGCTGCGGACGACACGCTGATCGTGCGTAATTTTGTCGAAATGCTGGATGCCAATGCGGGGGCGGTTGCCCGCTGCTTGACGATGGCTGCATTTCTGGCGGGCACCGGAGAGGTCAGGACGGTGAACATGGCGGAGGCGATGCGCCGCTGTGCCGAATTGTTGTCTGAGGGCCTGCAGTTTGCCCGGCTCGACGCCCGTGGCATCGTCGCTGCCATCGATGTTGTCAACCAGCGCATCACGGACTTGCAGGTCGACCTGCGCATGCCCGACGAAGCACTGACGCTGTCCGAAGCCTGGTTGGCAACCGCAGTCAAGACTGCCTTCCAGTTGGGCAGAAACTCGCTGGCGGAGATGCCGCGTCAGACGAAGATTGATGCAGCTTGGAGCGAGCTGAAGGCGCGCTTGGAACGGTCTTTCCACCTGGAGCCGCAGGGCGCCGCCTCGTTGGAGGAGTTGCTTGCCGCAACGATTTCGGCCGGTCCTTATCTGGTGTTCGGCCTTGATCTGGAGACGGTGACCTTGGCCAAGTGGAGCACGGCCGTCATGCTCGCCTGTCGCATCACCCGTGAGCCGATTGCGAAGGCCCGCGAGGTCCCAGACTGGGTTGTCGAGCCCGCTTTGAACCGCCTTGGCGCGTTGGCGCTGGATCATGAGCCACGGAAGCTGCTGCTCGACTGGCTGGGGCCGACAAGCACTGAGACGAAGGTGATCTCCCATGTCGGGTCGTCGGGCGGGCGCGGTCGCTTGGCGCTGTGCGTGGCCAGCAGTGATACGTCTTCGATGCGGACCTGGGTCGTGCCGCCGCGCAGTGGTTTCGCCTTCGTTGTCACGCCGGAGCAGGCCAAGCTGCTGTTTTCACGGGGGCTGCTGGGTTTGTCCGGGCTGTCGTTTGTGCTGGCCCAGGCGCGGGAGCCGGGCATCACCAGTGTCACCCCGACGCTGCAGGACGGTTTGTCGGCTGGCCGCGTGGCCGAGGTCTGGGTCTACCGGCAGCGCGAGCCGGGCATGGAAAAACCATTTCTGGTCAATCCACAAAGCCCGGACGAGATTCTTGAATTTGCCCAACCCCTGGTGCAAACAAAGTGAGTCTCGGCGCCAACCGGAACGCTGAATGCAGAAAACAGCGGCAACCTTATTTGGTTTGCGCTTAGACGTTTGATGCAGCCCTCGACCGGTAAGCAAAGGGAATCTTTACCTTGGTGTAATGTTCAATTGACAGTGTGTACTGTCTTCATATACTGACATTCGTGACAAGCCCTCGTGCGGGTTCAGCACGGATTGGCAGTACGCATCGATAAGGAGTGGACACATGATTGACGATCCGAACAGAGTCTGGCCCACGGGTTTGACGATTCCAGAATCCGAAGAGCTGCACAAGCATGTCATCGATGGCGCGCGTGTGTTCTTCGTGATCTCGTTGGTGGCGCATTTGCTTGCGTACATCTATTCACCCTGGCTGCATTGAGAAGGGACGAACATGAACCAAGGACGAATTTGGTGCGTGGTCAATCCCACGGTAGGCCTGCCGCTGTTTCTCGGCAGCGTGGCAGTGACGTCGTTGATCGTGCACTACTCGGTGCTGAGCAACACGACGTGGATCAGCTCCTACTGGAGCGGCAAGGCCAAGGTGAAGGTGGCTTCGGTCGAAGCGCCAGCGCAATCGGCCACGCTGAATCCTTCGGACGGCTCGGCAGGGTTCACGATCAGCGTGGCGCCCAGCAAGACCGCCGATGCGCAAACGGCCTTCGTGATCACGCTGGCTCCCAAGGCCGTTGCGATTGCGCAGCCCGAGAGTTCAGGGGCTGACGCGCCGGAAAGGGTTGCCCTCGCGGCGCCAACTGGTCGGTAGTCACGCTTCTTTCTGCGCGGAGACTGCAGTGGCAACCGGGATCAAGCGACCCCGGTTGCCGTTTCAGACCTTCTAGAGGCAACCGTCTCACACTGAATTTTTCGACGCCGACTTCACATCGAATGATCGGGTTGTCGTGGGATCTCCATCTATGAACCCTGTCAGCCAAAGGCTCATGACCGCGTGGATCCGGATGGGCACGCGCTTTCTGCCGTTTGCCGATGCAGCCACGCCTGATCTGCCACTGTCGCGCCTGTTGCGCCTTTCGCTGGTGCAGGTGTCGGTGGGGATGTGCCTGGTGCTGCTGATTGGGACCTTGAACCGGGTCATGATTGTCGAGCTGGGGGTTCCGGCGTCGCTCGTGGGCCTGATGATCGCGCTGCCCCTGGTGTTTGCTCCCTTGCGCGCGCTGATCGGGTTCCGTTCCGACACGCACCGCTCTGCATTGGGCTGGAAGCGTGTTCCCTTCATCTATCGCGGCACGATGGTGCAGTTCGGCGGGTTGGCGATCATGCCGTTCGCCTTGCTGGTGCTGTCCGGCGGCGGGAATTCGCACAACGTGCCCACCTGGTTGGGCCAGGCAGCGGCCGCCTTGTCGTTTTTGCTGGTCGGACTGGGCGTTCACACGACGCAAACAGTCGGCCTCGCACTCGCCACCGACCAAAGCACCCCGGAGTCGCAGCCCAAGGTTGTCGGCCTGATGTACACGATGTTGTTCCTGGGCACGATCGTCAGTGCGCTGCTTTTTGGCGTGCTTCTCGCGGAGTTCAGCCCGGCGCGGTTGATCCAGGTGATCCAGGGCGCCGCCGTCGTGACGATCGTGTTGAATTCGGTGGCAATCTGGAAACAGGAAGCGCGTGGTGCGTCCAAAGCTCGTCAGCAGGCCGACATGGTTCAACCGACATTTCGTCGCTCTTGGAACAGCTATCTTCAAGGTTGGCAAGCCAAACGCCGCCTCGTCGCCGTCGGTATCGGCACGATGGCCTTCTGCATGGCCGATGTGCTGCTCGAACCCTATGGCGGCG
The DNA here is from genome assembly GCA_038327205.1 of Burkholderiales bacterium. Classification (GTDB taxonomy): domain Bacteria; phylum Pseudomonadota; class Gammaproteobacteria; order Burkholderiales; family Burkholderiaceae_C; genus Paucibacter_A. The sequence continues at coordinate 18,513 of JBBQKT010000007.1, forward strand.
AGATCCTGCATCTGAGTGTGGGCGACACGACCAAACTGACGGCAATTCTGGCCGTGGGTGGCCTGCTCGGATTCGGCTTGGCATCGCGCGTCCTCAGCCGCGGCGCTGATCCTTTTCGCATGGCGAGCCAAGGGGCGCTGGTTGGCATCCCCGGTTTCGCGGCCGTCATCTTGTCGGCGCCGATGGCTTCACCGTCGGTGTTTGCCTTTGGCACCCTGCTCATCGGGTTCGGCGCGGGGTTGTTCGGCCATGGCACCTTGACCGCAACGATGAATCTCGCGCCACCCGACCAGCGCGGTCTCGCCCTGGGCGCTTGGGGCGCGGTGCAGGCGTCTGCTGCGGGGGTGGCGATCGCACTGGGCGGCATCCTGCGAGATTTGGTGGCTTCAAGCGCGTCGCACCACGGCATCGGGGCCAGCGCTGGCTATCACTTGGTCTACGTCATCGAACTCGTCTTGCTGCTGGTCACACTCATCACCATGGCCCCGCTGGGTGGCCGTGCCGGCATTCCTGCCCCCGCTCGATAGCTCATCTGTCTCGCCGACTTCCGCCCGCTGCAAACTGACCTGGAAACATCATGGCCCAAACAATCCACCGTATGTTCGACAGCAACGAACGCGCGAATCAAGCGGCGCAAGCCCTGCGCAACCATCGCTTTGACCGGTTTGACGATGTCTATGTGTTTGCCAACCACGACGCTGCCGACGCCGAACTGTCGGTGGAGGACATCGTGGCTGCGATGATGAAAGCGTGCATCTTGAAATCCAACGCCATGATCCTGGCGCCAGGCGTCAAACGGGGCGGTACCCTCGTGACCGTGCATGCAGCATTCGGGACTGCCGTCTCCGCGCTCGATGTGCTGGAGCAATATGGCCCGATCGAGTCTGATCTGGTCGAGCCGAAAGAAAACTACCAGGGCTGGGACGATGCCGCGCCCTTGTCGAGCGTGCTCAACATCCCGACGCTGCTCCCGAATTCGGCCACCTTTTCGAACTTCTGGAACGTAAGCCCACTGGCGAAGTCGGGGGGCACCACGTCTTCGGCGCTGGGCCTGCCTGAGATTTCACGTTCGCAGGGCCCATTTGTGGGAGCCTTCCCCATGCCGCTGCTTTCGCACAATCCAACGCCCCTGTCCTCCATGCTGGGGCTGCCGGTGCTGAAGCGAGAGCGGGACGGCAAGCGCTGAGCCGCTCGCAGCGGTGGCGGCAGAGATCGCCAAAGCAGCCGGCAGGTGATGGACACATGGAGACCGCCCCGACCCATGTCGTCCCATGAAATAGCCCCGGCCCTGGCCTTGCTTCACGGTTCAGTCGCGACGGCTGGCAACCTTCAAGAACGACTTTCCTGCCGCGATCCGATTTCAGCTCTCGCTGGGTCACGCCAAGGAGATCGGCCCTGACGGGCTCAAGCTCGCCGACGCGAGACGCCAACCAACACCACAAGGCCGGCCAGCATCATGGCGTAGGTGCCGGGCTCAGGTACCGCCAGCACCGCCAGATTGGCAGCGCCGTTTTGAGCCCCCAGATAGGTTCCGACATCGCCGAAGCCAGGATTCGAATCATTGCCCACCAAAATTGCATGGTGGTCAACGTCGTCGTACATGCCACCGAATTTGTAGAACTCGTAACGGCGCAGGATGGAGGCAGCGTTGGGACCGACCGGCGCGCCGTAGCCACTTTCAAGAATGCCGGACAGGGGGTTGCCGGGATTTTTTTGCAGCAACTGCCATTCGGTTTCGGTCTTCAAGTTGTTCAGTGCGGCATTGCCACCGATCAAGTCTTCCAGCTTGGGCGCTTTCTCCAACTCGGTGGTGAATACCTTGACCCAGACTGCATTGCCCCATTGCGGCTCGGGCAGTTCGGGCGGCTGGATCGGTGCCGGTGCCTGGATCACCGCCGCAACAACGGGCGGCGCGGGTGGCTGTCCGGGCGGTTGGGCGGCGGCGGGGATCACGTTCCAGACAGGCGCCGGCAGATTGACGACGCCGTTGTTCAGCAAGCCGGAGTTGGGTGCCGTCTCGGTCAGCCAGCTGTAGGTGGTCTTGCTGGCATTCTTGCTGACGCCGACGCCAAAGTGGTCGCAGGGCGTGCTGGCGTTGTAGCCGAGGCCGCCGCCCGACCAGCAGTTGTCACCGGGCGTGATGAAGGCGCCAGTTGGCGTGCCGTAGTCCCACTTTGTGCCATCGAACAGGCCGGCGTAGACCACCTTGGTGCCGAAAATTGCACCGTTGGTGTATTCGGTCAGGGTCGGTGAGCCATAGCGCTCGACGCTGCCAGCCCCGAAGCCGCGTCCGGTCGGGAAGCCTCGCCCGGGACCGCCAAAGGTGTCGGTGATGTCACCGATGTGCAGGCCTTCCAGGTCGATTTCGAAGCCGTGGGCCATCTTGCCGGTGTCGTTGATGACATCGAAGTTGCCGAGAAAGCCAACGACCAGCGCCGATGCTGGCAAAGGCAGGAGAGCCAGGGCGGCAGCAGATGCAAGCAGCAGGCGTGTGGTTTTCATGTTCAGTCTTCTGGAAGTTGGCTTCCTCTGCATGATGGCCAGCCAAGCTGAAGCCCCGATGAAGCGCGGCCCAACTAAGTTCAGGGTGTTGCCCAGGGCTTGAACCTTGCAATGTCAGGGGCGGCCCGTTCCACGTACTGCTTCGCCAAGTCGCGCTGATCAATGATCACTGACTGGATGGTGCTGGGTCTCAAGGTACAGAGACGGGCGGAACATCGCGTCCCCAGTGCCATGATCTTTGGCGGCCCACACGCCCAACTCATCAGCCGGCATCGGTTTGGCAAACAAATAGCCCTGCAACTCGTCGCAACCCATGTCAACCAGCAAATCACGCTGCTTGCGGGTTTCAACCCCTTCGGCCACCACCCGCATATTGAGCGCATGGGCCATCTGCACAATGGTGTTGGCGATGAACTGGGCATGCTCGCTGCGCTCCAGATCGGTCACAAAGGCCCGGTCGATTTTCAGCTCGGCCGCGGGCAGCTTGCGCAGCGAAGCCAGGCTGGAGTGGCCGGTACCGAAGTCGTCGATGGACACATGCACGCCCAGGATTCGCAAACGCTCAAAGGTCTGCATCGTGGCGGATGTGTCTTCCAGCGCCACTGATTCGGTGATCTCACAGGTGAAGCGTGCAGCCGGTGTGTTGGTCTTGGCCAGCACGGCTTCCAGGTGCTGCACAAAATCGTCTTGCCGCATCTGGTGGCCGGAAATATTGACGGCGATCCGCATGCGAAAGCCCTGCTGACGCCACACCATGGCCTGCTGGCAGGCCTGTTCGATCACCCATCGACCAATCGCCTGGATCATGCCGTAGCGCTCGGCCAAGGGAATGAACTTGTCGGGGCCGACAAGCCCCTTGAGCGGGTGCCGCCAGCGAATCAGCACTTCTGCAGCCGTGATCTGAAGGCTGCGCGCATCAATTTTTGGCTGGTAATAGAGCTCGAACTCGTTGCGCTCCAGCGCCAAACGCAAATCGTGAGTCAGTGAGGCGCTTTCGCGCACTTCGTTGGCACCGTGCTGATCGAATTCCGCGAAGCCGTTGCCCCCCAAGACCTTGACGGACCGCATGGCCGTGGCGGCACGCTCAATCAAATTGCGCCGCTCGGCATGGCTGGGGTAGACCGCAATGCCGATGGAACAGCTCAGATGAACCTGCCAGGATCCATGTGAAATCGGCATGGTCAAGGCATTGACGATGGTCGACGCAGCCTGCCTGCCCACCACCTGATTGCCCGAAACAATCAACGCAAACTCATTGCCAGCCACGCGTGTCAAGGCGCTGTTTTCTGGGAAGCACGCCTTGATGCGGTCGGCAACGTCGCAGAGCACGAGGTCGCCGGCTTCCTTGCCGTAGGCCTCGTTGATCAAGCGAAAGTGGTCCATGTCGACATACAAGACACAAACTGCGCCGCCCTTGAAGTCGCTTCGCACCAGCGCTTCATCAAGCTCAATGCCAAACTGGCGCGGCGTGAGCAGGCCGGTCAAGCCGTCGCGCGTCTGTGCCTGCGCCAATGCCTTGCTGACAGCGGCGAGCTGACCGGCTGTTCTGGCCAAGCGGACCCCTACAAATGCTGCCAGAACCGACAGCGCCGCCAGCGCCAACAACACACCCAAAAAAATCCAAGGCGCAAATTGGCTGGATTGAAAAAATTGCATCGTTGTTGTCCAGCAGCTGGGTGCTCCGTGGGCCGGTGGAGCCGGGCTTTGTCTCAATGGGGACCAGCAACCCCAAAGTTACAATCGGTTTATCGTCATTGCAGGGTTGTTCTTGAGCACCAGCTTCCTATTGATCGCCGCCCTGATTGCGGCCAGCGCGTTTTTTTCGGTGGCCGAGCTGTCGCTGGCGGCCTCGCGTCGGCTGAAGTTGCGGCAGTTGGCGGACGAGGGTGATGCGCGGGCCGACAAGGTGCTCGCGGTGCAGGAGCATCCGGGGCATTACTTCACCATCGTGCAGATCGGTATCAACACGGTGGCAATCCTGGGCGGCATTGTGGGCGAGGGCGCGCTGACGCCACATTTTGAGGCGGCTTTGTCGGTCGCGTTGCCGGCCGAACATGCGCAGACGGCCGGCCTTGCCCTTTCCTTCATCGTCATCACTTCGCTCTTCATCGTGCTGGCCGACCTGGTGCCCAAACGGCTGTCGATGAACGAGCCCGAGCGCATGGCCCTGGTGGTCATCGGTCCGATGCTTTGGCTGGTGATGGTGTTCAAACCATTGGCCTGGGCCTTCAGCGCGCTGACCGTCACCCTGATCCGCCTGCTTGGCCGCCCGGCCGAGCGCGACAACACGATCACTCATCTGGACATCCTGGCCCTCGCCGAGGCCGGTAACCAGGCCGGGGTGGTGGCCGATGCCGAGCAGCAGATGATCGAGAACGTGTTCGAGCTGGACACCCGCCGGGTCGAAAGTGCGATGACAACGCGCGAGCACATCGTCTTCTTCTCACTCGGTGACGACGACGCGCTGATCCGCAACCGCATCGCCCAGGACCCCCATTCGACCTATCTGGTGTGCGACGGCGAGATCGATCAGGTCGTCGGCTATGTCGACGCGACCGATCTGTTCCAGCGTGTGCTGCGCGATGAGCCGATCGAGCTTCGAGCCACGGTCGGCCTGGTGAAAAAGGTCTTGATCGTGCCGGACCGGCTGACCTTGGCGGAGGTGCTGCTGCAGTTTCGGCAGGCGCTGGAAGACTTTGCCGTCATCGTCAATGAATACAGCTTGGTGGTTGGCGTCATCACCCTCAACGACGTGATGAGCACGGTGATGGGCGATCTCGTCGCCTCGCACGACGAAGAGCAGCAAATCGTCCGCCGCGAAGATGGCTCCTTCCTCGCCGACGGCATCACGCCGATCCCCGATGTGCAGCGCGCGCTGGACCTGGAATTTCTGCCCCATCCGGGCCAGTACGACACGCTGGCCGGCTTCCTGATGGTGATGCTTCGGCGTATTCCCAAGCGCACCGATCAAGTGGTGTGGGAAGGTTGGCGTTTCGAGGTGGTCGATGTGGACAGTCACCGGGTCGATCAGGTGATGATTGCGCGGGTGGTGCCGAACGTGCCGGTGGCGCCTTCGGGATCGGTCGGCTGAATGGGCTCCGCGACGACCGATTCTGTCGTCATACGACCGGCGGTGCCCGGCGACTCGGCCGACCTGCAAACGATTTATGCGGACAGCATGATCGGGGCCGACTGGCTGCCTGATGCGACACGGCATTCGCCGTTGTTCTCCGAGGTGTCGCGGGGCGAGGTGATCCATGTGGCAGCGAGCGCGTGTGGCCGGATCGTCGGTTTCGTCTCGGTCCAACCGGCCGCCCCTTTCATCCATCATCTCTATGTGCGCGCGGACGCACGCAGCGTCGGCATGGGTGCGATGCTCCTGGACTCGTTGAAAGCCTGGCTGCCTATGCCGTGGCGCCTCAAGTGCGTACGCCGAAATACCGGCGCACTGGCCTTTTACGCGCGCGCAGGCTGGCACGAAGTGGGCAGCGGCGAGTCGGCAGATGGCGAATATCTGCTGTTGTCTTACGACCGCGCGCCCGCCCAATGCTGAGCGTTCGGCCTACACAAACATCCCGCCCGACGCCTCGATTTGCCGCGCATTGATCCAGCCGCTACCCGGCGCTAGCGCCGAGCATTTGCACAGCAGCACGCTGGTGCAGGTCCCGCCCCAGTTCCTCGCGCCGCCAATGCCCTTGAACCCGCTCCACGCCAACCGCCGAAATCTGTCGCAGCGGGTAAGGGTGGTGATGGATTGGTTGGTGGCGGTGATCGCGGAGGCGCAGGTCGTGGGTTGATGATGGTGCAATAGTTGCACTAAAATGCACGGATGTCGACGCTGATTCGCCTCGCCAAGTCCAAGCTGACGATGTACGCCAGCGACCACAACCCGCCGCACTTTCACGTGCTCGCCAACGATGGCACCGAAGCTTGGATCGAACTGGCGACACTGCAGGTGATTCACGGCAAAGTGCAGCCAACCGTATTGAAAGAAGCGCTGGCCTGGGCCAGCCAGAACGATACCCTGCTGTCCGCAAAGTGGAAGGAACTGAACCCATGAGGCCCAAGCAATTCACCCTGGTCAAGGTCAAGCCGACATCAAGCGCAGGTTTGCTGCTGCGCTACGCAGACGGTGAACAGTTCGAGGTCAGTTTGATCGACATCATCAACCGGCAGCCGACGCTGTCACGCCTCAAAGACCGGGCGGTTTTCTGCACGGTTCAGCTTGGTGACCACGGTGCTTCGGTGATCTGGGCAAATGACGATGATTTGGAGCTGGCCGCTGACAACCTGCGTGCGCGCGCCATCGAGCAGGCGGGCGGCGTGTCGCACGAGTTCATCTGGAACTGGATGGCGCGACACGCCCTGACCCTCGACAGCGCTGCCGAAGCGCTGGGCACATCGCGGCGGATGATGGCCTATTACCGAAGCGGCGCGAAGCCGGTGCCGAGGACGGTGGCGTTGGCTTGCCTGGGCTGGGAAAGCGTGGTCAAGAACGACGGTCAGTTTGCACTTGCGGCGTGAGCTGGGCGGTGCGCCCCGACATCCCACCCAAGGTCCCCCACGTCAGCCCCAGCGCAACAAACGCCCCTCCCGCCATGCCGACCACCATCGGCAGCGGCGTGCCGTCGGTGAACAGGCCGACGAGCGGCATCAGCAGCGCGCCGGTCAGCATCTGCACGGTGCCCAGCAGGGCCGAGGCGGTGCCGGCAATCGCGCCGTGTTCCTCCAGCGCCAGCACGGAGGTAGTCGGGATCACCAGGCCCATGAAGGCGCTGGCGACGAGGTAGAGGCCGATCAGCACCGCCAGCTGGTCGCCACCGGCCATGAAGTAGGCCAGCAGCATCACCAGCACGGCCGCGCTCGCGCTGGCCGCAACCTTGACCACGGCAACCAGGCCGTAACGCTCGCCCAGCGCGCCAGTGAATTGCGAGCTGCCGATAAAGGACACAGCGTTCAGC
>JBBQKT010000008.1:0-25969 GCA_038327205.1 Burkholderiales bacterium
CGGGCTTCAGGGCGATCACGCGCTTGAGCAGGGCTTCCATCTCATCGACCCGGCCAAGCTTCTCAGCCATCATCGATTGCTCGTAGATCAGGTCGGCGTCGTCCGGGAATTTCTCGTTCGCTTTGGCCAGCACGTCAAGCGCGCCTTTCCAGTCGCGGGCGTCGCGCAGCAATTGCGATTCGGCCATCAGCTTGGCGCGGATTTCGTCGGTGGTCTCTTCGGGCAGGGCCTGGATCAGCTTGCGGCCTTGGTCGAGCTTGCCTTGGCGGGCCAGCAAGGAGGCACGGCGAAACTGGGTGTCAAGCCGCCGTGCGGGGGCGTCCACCTTGAGCAGCCAAGCCTCTGCGCCTTTCAAGTCACCGCGCTGCTCGGCCGCTTGGGCCAGCATCAGCCAGGTTTGTTGACGGGCTTCGGTCAGCGCGGTGTCGTCGTTGCCCGGTGTCGTGGCGGCAGGAATCAGTTGCAGGTACTGGCGCAAGGCAACATCGGCTGCTTCGTGGTGGCGCAGGTCCAACTCAAGCGTGCCCAAAGCGAACCAGGCGGGCGCGTTGGTGGGCTGGGCCTTGGTGACGGTGCTGAACTCGCGTACCGCTTCGCTCGCGCGCTGTGTACGCGCCAGGGCCCGGCCGTAGGCCAGGCGCAGCGCAAAGTTGTCGGGCTGGGCTTGCAGGCGGCTGATGATCAAGCTTTCCGACTCGGGCTGGGTGGCCATCAGCTCCAGGGCGAGCTGCATTGCATCGTCAGCCTCGGGGGCTGCCTTGGCCACTTCCTGGGTCAGGCGGAGTGCTTCGGCGGCCTCACCAGCGCTCAGTGCCAGCCGGGCCTGGACGATCAGGGCAACCGTTCGGGTGTCGGGTTGGCGGGCGGCGTCTTGCAGCACCGGGGTCAGGGCGGCGTAAACCTTTTTAGGTTCAGCCGCGCGTTGAAAAAGTCTTGGCAGGGAGGCCAGCAGCGCCGGGCGCTGGGCGCTGGGCGTGTTGGCCAGCATGGCGCGCAACGGCTCCACCACTTCAGCAGGCCGGTTCATCACGGCCAATAACTGGATGGTCATTTGCTGCGCCTCCATCGAGGCGGGCGTGGCGTCGCGCCAAGCCTTGGCGGCGATCAGCGCCTGGTCTCCGGCGCGGGCCTGCAGGGCAATGTTGATGACGCGCTTGAACAGCGCTTCATCGCCGGTGCGCCGGGCAGCGTCGAGCAGAACTTGATAGGCCACGCCGGGCTGGCCACTGGTCAGTTCGATCTCGCCGACCAGCAGTTGGTAGAACAGCGGGGCATCAATGTCGGAGTTGACCGCTGGGACGGTGGGCGTGCTGGGCGCGTCGGACGCCACGGGCACATCTTGGGCAAGCGCGGCCGAGGTGATCAGGCTGGCGGCCAGCAAGGTCAAGGCAAGCTGTCCCTTGCGGCGGTAGTTCTCGGGCATGGAAGCTCCTGGGTGAACCACCATTTTGCCCCGATATGATTCTTGAACCTAAATCCGGCAATTGACCGCTTCGCAGCGCCACCAGGGCCGCAACCATGTTGAGTTTCGTATGCCCGAGCAAGCTCACCATTCAGGCAAAAGCGCTACGCACCCGATTGAGCCGCGCTTCGGCGCGCTGGCGGCGTTGCTTCGCTTCGCGGGCATGAGCCCGCAGCATCGTCGCGCCTTGCCAGCGCACCGCATCGCAGCCCACTCGGGCGCGTCCAACTGCCAGATCTAGGTTCCATGCCCGAACTCCCCGAAGTCGAAGTCACTCGCCGCAGCTTTGCCGAGGCCATCGAAGGTGCCACGGTTTTGGGCGCTCGCCTGGGAAAGCCACTGCGTTGGCCGCTCGGCGTGGCGACTGAATCGCTGATCGGCGCACGGGTCGGGGCTGTCACGCGGCGAGGTAAATATTTGTGGCTGCCTGTTGCGACGGCCAAGGCCGAGACCGGCGGGCTGCTGATGCACCTGGGCATGTCGGGGTCGCTGGCCTTCAATGCGGCCGCGTTGGCGTCCGACTCAGCACCCGGTACGCATGATCATTTCGACCTGCAGACCGACCGCGGCCTGCTGCGCTTGACCGACCCGCGGCGCTTTGGCGCGGTGGTCTGGTCGGACGCCCTGCACAGCGGTCCGGCCGCCAAGCTGCTGGCGGGGCTGGGCATGGAGCCCTTTGATCCGCGCTTTGACGGCCCGCATCTGCATGCCGGCTTGAGCGGCCGCCGGGTGGCGGTCAAGCTGGCCCTGCTGGCTGGTGACATCGTGGTGGGCGCGGGCAATATCTACGCCTGCGAGGCGCTGTTCTTGGCCGGCATTGACCCGCGCCTGCCGGCTGCCAAGCTCAGCCGACCCCGCGCCCAGAAGCTGGCGCTGGCGGTGCGCGGTGTGCTGGCCCGCGCGCTGGAGGCCGGCGGCACGACCCTGCGCGACTTCAAGGATGCGCACGGCGTGGCCGGCAGCTTTCAGATGCAGGCCCAGGTTTATGGCCGTGCTGGCGAGCCCTGCTTAGTCTGCGGCACGCCAATTCGTCGCATCGTGCAAGGCCAGCGCTCGACCTTTTTCTGCCCCCAATGCCAAAAGAAATAGTGCTTCCCGACGATTTTGCGGCGACCCTGATCGCCTGGCAGGGCCAGCACGGCCGCCATACCTTGCCCTGGCAACAAACCCGCGACCCCTACCGCGTCTGGCTGTCGGAAATCATGTTGCAGCAGACCCAGGTTGTCACCGTGCTGGGCTATTACGCCCGGTTCCTTGAACGCTTTCCCACGGTCGTCGATCTGGCAGCGGCCACGCTCGACGAGGTGCTGGCGATGTGGGCGGGCCTGGGCTATTACAGCCGTGCACGCAATCTGTACGCCTGCGCACAGGCGGTGGCGGCGCAGCACGGCGGGCAGTTCCCGCGCTCGGCGGCTGAGTTACAGACGCTGCCCGGCATCGGCCGCTCCACCGCTGCCGCGATTGCTGCGTTTTGCTTTGGCGAGCGGGTGGCGATTCTGGACGGCAATGTCAAACGGGTGCTCGGCCGGGTCTTGGCTTTTGACGGTGATCTGGCCAGCAGCGTCGAGGAGAAAAAGCTCTGGCAGCATGCCAATGACTTGCTACCCGAAACAGGTATCGAGTCGTACACCCAGGGCCTGATGGACCTGGGCGCGGGCCTTTGCAGCACCCGCTCGCCGCAATGCCTGCTCTGCCCGGTCAGCGATCTGTGCGCCGGGCGGGCTGAGGGCGAGCCGACCCGCTATCCCGTCAAGACCCGCAAGCTCAAGCGCGGGCGGCGCGAGAACTGGTGGCTGTGGCTGGAGAGCGAGGGCCGGGTCTTGCTGCAACAGCGTCCGGCCACCGGCGTCTGGGCGGGGCTGTGGAGCTTGCCGACGTTTGACGATGAGGCAGCGCTTGCCGGCGAAGCCGAACGATGGGGCGCGGCCCTTGAGGTGATGCCGCGCATCGCCCATGCGCTAACGCATTTCGACTGGGTGCTGCACACCCGCCGGGCCGAAATTTCTTACCGTCTGGACGAGCCCGGCAGCGGAACATGGGTGGCGCGTGAGCGCCTGGTCGACTACGCTCTGCCCGCGCCGCTCAAAAAAATGCTGACCTGATACCGAGAACGACCCATGAACGCCACCGTCAAAACCGCTGTTGAAAACGCCTTGATCGCCATGCTGGTGGCCTGTGTGTGTCTGTGGATGTTGATCAGCGCGGCCAACCTCGATGAACCGCAGGTTGCTCGCATCGTGTTGATGGGCCTGGGCTTGGCGAGCGCCTTGGTCGTGCATCTGGTGTTCTTGGGGAAGGCAGTGAAGCGCAGCGGTCGATCGCTGATCGGCTGGATGGCGGCGCTGATTGTGCTGATGCCGTTGGCTTCGGTGGCCTTGATCGCCGTGCTCTATCTCGACGACAAGCCCGGCCAGACCACTTAACGCGCATCCAACTCCCGGTGCCGCTTGAGCACCTGCCCGTGGTGGGCAAACAGTCGCGCCAGCATTTCCACCAAGTACACCGAACGGTGCTGGCCGCCGGTGCAGCCGATGGCGACGGTCAGGTAGCTGCGCTGATCGGCGGCGAAATTGGGCAACCAACGCTTCAGGAAATCTGCGATCTGGCTGAGCATCACCCCGACTTCGGGCTGGCTGACCAAATACTGTTGAACAGCCGGATCGCGGCCGGTCAGCGGGCGCAGTTCGCGGTCGTAATAGGGGTTGGGCAGCACCCGCACGTCAAATACGAAATCAGCATCGCTGGGCACGCCGTGCTTGAACGCAAAAGACTCAAAAATAAGCGTCAACGCGCTGCCGTCCACCACCACCAGATCGCGGATCCAGGCGCGCAGTTGCGCGGGGCGCAGCTGGCTGGTGTCGAGCACGGTGGATTCAGCGCGCAGGGCAGCCAACAGCTCGCGTTCGAGGGCGATGGCCTCCAGCAGCGCACGGTGGTTGTCTTCGCCCTCGTCCAGACGGCCAAAGCCGGTGGCGTGGTCTTGTCGCAGCGGATGGGGGCGGCGGGTTTCTGAAAAGCGCCGCATCAGCGCTTCGGTGTTGGCATCCAGAAACACCGAACGTACGTTCACGCCGTCGCGGCGCAACTGCTTCAGCAGGGTGTGCATCATCGGCAGCGAGCCGGCGCTGCGCACATCCACCGCGATGGCTACCCGGCGGTCACCGCGTTGGCGCTCCAAGGCCAGGAAGTCGAGCAGCAGTTCGGCGGGCAGGTTGTCCACGCAGAAAAATCCGGCGTCCTCCAGCGCGTGCATGGCGACCGATTTGCCGCCCCCCGCCATGCCGGTCACGAGGATGACGTCGCCTCGGCTGGGTTCAGTGTGCTGTTCGGTCATGACTGCGCAGGGTTGGAGGATCGGGTGGCCGCAGAACTGGCCAACATTTCTTGGGCATGGGCGAGGCTGGTGGACGATAGTCGCTCGCCGCCTAGCATGCGGGCGATTTCAGCCACCCGCGCCTCACCGCTGACCGGCCGCACATCGCTGTGGGTCTGGCCGTTTTTGAGCGCCTTGCTGACCACCAGATGCTGGTCGGCGCAGGCGGCCACTTGCGGCAGATGAGTCACCGCAAGCACCTGGCGGTCGCGGCCCAATTGCTTCATCAAACGGCCCACCGTTTCGGCCACCGCGCCGCCGACGCCGGCATCCACTTCGTCGAAGATCAGGGTGCCCACGCCTTGGTTGGCGCTGTGTTCTTGCTGGCAGGTCGTCACCGCAATCGCCAGCGCAATGCGCGACAACTCGCCGCCCGACGCGACCTTGGCCAAAGGGCGCGGCGTGCTGCCCGCATGGCCGGCCACCAAAAATTCGGCCGACTCCAGGCCAAAGCGCTGCGGCTGGTCTTGCGGCAGCAGGGCCACCTCAAACACGCCGCCGCTCATGCCCAGCGCCTGCATCGCCTGCGTGACGGCGGCGGACAGCTTGGGGGCGGCCCGTTTGCGAGCGGTGCTGATGCGTGCTGCTTCGCGTTCGAAGGTCTGGCGGGCCTGGCTGAGCTTGGCTTCAAGGGCCGCCAGATCACTGGCGGCATCGAGCGCCAGCAGCTCGGCCTGCCATTGGCTCAGCAGATCGGGCAGGTCGGCGGGCGGGCGACGGTAGCGGCGCGCCAGGGTCATCCAGGCGCTGACCCGGTCGTCCAACTGCTGCATGCGCTGCGGGTCGAGCTCGGTGCCGTTCAGATAGGCGCTGAGCGTGTGGCTGGCGTCTTGCAATTGCGTCTGCACGCTGCGCAAGGTGTCGGCCACAGCCAGCAATTCGCTGTCGAAATCCAGCACGTTTTCGATTTGTGTGAGGGCACTGGCGGTCAGCGATTCGGCATTGCTATCGGCATCGGCCAAGGCGTCCAGCGCCGCACGCGCTGCGTCGAGCAGCGATTGGCCGTGCGAGAGCCGCTGATGTTCGGCATTCAACTCGTCCCATTCGCCCGCCAGCGGGGCCAGCCGAGCCACTTCGCCAATCTGCCAGGCCAGCCGTTCGCGTTCACGCAGCAGCTCGCTCGATTTGTCTTGCGCGGCGCCCAGCTTTTCGCTGGCGGACTTCCAGTCGGCATAGGCGTTGGCCAATGCCGACGTGTCCAACCCCGCAAACCCGTCGAGCAGGGCGCGCACGGCCGGCGCCCGGGTCAGACCCTGCCAGGCGTGTTGGCCGTGGATGTCGAGCAGGCTGTCGGCGGTTTCGCGCAACTGTGTCACGGTGGCCGGGCTGCCGTTGATCCACGCGCGGCTCTTGCCCTGGGCGTCGATCACGCGGCGCAGCAGCAAGGTACCGGCTTCGTGTTCAAAGCCTGCTTCGTCGAGCCAGGCGATCAGCTCGGCCGGCGTGTCGAACTCGGCGGTGATGTCGGCCCGCGTCGCGCCTTCGCGCACCACGCCTGCATCGCCCCGGCTGCCGAGCGCCAGCTGCAGCGCGTCGATCAAGATCGATTTACCCGCGCCGGTCTCGCCGGTCAGCACGGCAAAGCCGGCGCCGAAGTCCAGCTCCAGCGAGGGGACGATGACGAAATCTTTGAGGCTCAGGCGGCGCAGCATCTGGACTCCCGCCGGGCCGCCCCAAGGGAGGCCAGCACCCCCTCGGGGGGCAGTGAAGCGGCGCGGCCGCGAGCGTGGGGGCGCATCAACTCACGCCCTCGTACCAACGCAGCTTGCGCCGCAAGGTTGCGTAGTAGCTCCAGCCCTTGGGGTGCAAGAAGCAAACCTTGTGCGCCGAGCGCCGCACGGTGATGACATCGCCGTGCAGCAGGCTGGCCAGGCTCTGCATGTCGAAGTTCACGCTGGCGTCCTTGCCGGCGACGATTTCAAGCCGCACTTCGCCGGTGTCGGGCAGCACGATGGGCCGGTTCGACAAGGTGTGCGAGGCAATCGGCACCAGCACCCAGCCGGCGATGCTGGGATGCAAGAGCGGCCCGCCCGCCGACAACGCGTAAGCGGTGGAGCCGGTGGGCGATGCCACGATCACGCCGTCGGCACGCATATTGGCGACGAACTCATCGCCGACATCGACCTTGATCTCGACCATGCCGGCCGTGGCACCTCGGCTGACGACCACGTCATTCAGCGCCAGTCCGGCAAAGATGCTCTCGCCGTCGCGCCAGACCGCGCCTTCCAGCATGGCGCGGTGCTCCATCTCGTAGTCACCCGCCAGGATCTGCGTCAGCGATTCACGAAAGCCTTCGACGGAGATGTCGGTGATGAAGCCCAAACGGCCCTGGTTGATGCCCACCAGCGGGACGCCGTGGCGAGCCATTTCGCGGGCGAAACCAAGCATCGTGCCGTCGCCGCCGACGACGATGGCCAGGTCGCATTGGGCGCCGAGCGCCTCATTGGAAAGCGCCTCGAAATCGGTGATGCCGGTGTTCAGCGCGGTGTCGCGCTCCAGCGAAACATCGAGCCCCAGGCCGGTGACGAAATCGGCAATTTCTTCCAGAATCGGCCGGATACCTCGGGCCTGATGCTTGCCCACAATTGCCACATGTTGGAAACGTTTGGCCATGTGCAGAATTACACCACAGGGGATTGACTTCGCCGGGCATCCGTACAATGAGCGGCATGCTCGACGAGCGCGCCAAATCACTGCTGAAAACCCTGGTCGAACGCTATATCGCGGATGGTCAGCCCGTGGGTTCCCGAACGCTTTCCAAAGCCTCCGGTCTGGAGCTGAGCCCCGCCACCATCCGCAATGTGATGGCCGACCTGGAAGAGCTGGGCCTGATCGCAAGCCCCCACACCAGCGCCGGCCGCATCCCGACTGCGCGTGGCTACCGGCTGTTCGTTGACACCATGCTCACGGCGCAGCCCGCCTTGCTGGGTGCCGATTCGCGGCCCATCGAAAACTTTCAGCCCGATCAGCCGCAGCGGGTGATCGCCAACGCCGCCCATTTGCTGTCCAGCCTGTCGAGCTTCGTCGGTGTCGTCACCGCGCCGCGCAAGCCCAGCGTGTTTCACCATATCGAGTTCTTGCGTCTCGGTGAGCGGCGGGTGCTGGTCATCCTGGTGTCGCCGGATGGCGATGTGCAAAACCGCGTCATCTTCACTGCGCAAGACCTGAGCCAGAGCGAGCTGGCCGAGGCCAGTAACCGGCTCAATGCCAACTATGCCGGCCTGACCCTGGAGGCGGTGCGCGAACGGCTCAAGCGCGAGGTCGATACCCTGCGCGACGAGATTTCAAGCCTGATGAATGCGGCCGTGCTGGCCGGCACCGAGGCGATGGTGGACGAGCAGGAGCGGGTCGTCATCAGCGGCGAGCGCAATTTGCTGACGGTGCAGGACTTCAACAACGATATGGGCAGCCTGCGCCGGTTGTTCGACATGTTCGAGCAGAAGACGCAGCTGATGCGCCTGCTCGATGTATCGAGCCGCGCCGAGGGTGTGCGCATCTATATCGGCGGCGAGAGCAAGATCGTGCCGTTCGAGGAGCTGTCCATCGTCAGCTCGCCGTACGAGGTGGACGGGCAGGTGGTCGGCACCTTGGGCGTTATCGGCCCCACGCGCATGCCTTATGACCGGATGATTCAGATCGTTGACATCACCTCAAGAATGATCAGCCAAGCTCTTTCGCAGAAATAGCCAGGACTTCCGCAAACCCGCCCCAGCGTCGTTCCTCCTCCTAGCCGTGCTAGGCGCACTGTCTTTGTCGCCGTGCCTAGCTGGGACGATTTTGCGGAAGTCCTTCGCCGATAGAATACCGGGTTGTTTTGCCGGGGGCCGCTAGCTCATGTTGGTTAGAGCAGCAGACTCATAATCTGTTGGTGCCGTGTTCGACTCACGGGCGGCCTACCAAAACTCCAGCCCCTACATCTCCTTGAACAGCTGCAAATAGCTGCGGCTTACCGGCAGGCATTCGGGCCGACCTTTGAGCTCGATGTTGGCGGTCTCGTTGTCGCCCCGGGTGACCCGGCGGATGGCACGCAGGTTGACAACGACCGAGCGATGCACCTGCGCGAATTGGCTGGGATCCAACTGCTCCAGCAGGTCTTTCAGCGGCATTCGTATCAAAGCCTCGGCCGGCTCGCCCTTGTCGTCGCGGCAGGCCACCAGCGTGTACTTGGTGTCGCTCTTCAGGTAGTCGATTTCCTCGACCGGAATCATGCGCAGCGAGGCCCCAACCGTGGCGCGCACCCAGCGCAAAGGTTCGACCTGGCCCAGCCGGAGCTTGGTGGCGAGCTGCTGCAACAGCAGCTCGGTGTGGACGGCCGGCGCGGCCTGCTGCAGGCGGGACTGCAGGCGTGCGACGGTCTCGTCCAGCCGCGCCGGGGTGACGGGCTTGACCAGGTAGTCCAGCACGCCGTGCTCAAAGGCTTCGAGTGCGTATTGGTCAAAGGCGGTGACGAACACCAGGTGTGCACGCCGACCGATCAGGCGCGCCACCTCGATGCCGCTCAGCCCAGGCATGTGCACGTCCAGGAAGCAGACGCTGGGCTGCTTGGCCTCGAACAATTCGATGGCCTGCTGGCCGTTGCGGGCCTGGGCGACGATTTTCAGCGTGGGCCAGGCCTTGGCCAGCCGCGCTTCGAGAATTTCGCGCAGCAGCGGTTCGTCGTCCGCGATCAGGGCGGTGGGGGTCATGCTTGCGCCGGGAAATCGAGGTCAACGCGAACGCCGTGTGGCTCGACTTCGCTCAGCGACAACTTGGCATCGCCGCCGAACACCAAATGCAATCGCTCGCGCAGGGCCACCAGACCGGTGCCCAGGCCACCGCCGGTGGCTTGCAGGCCCACGCCGGTGTCGATCACGCTCAGATGACAGCGGCCAGCGCGGAGCGCCGCATGGATTTCGATGCGGCCGCCTTCGACGCTGGGGTCGATGCCGTGGCGCGCACCCGACGCCAGCCGAGCAGCACGCGCCAGCCGCGTGGTTTGGGGAGGGTGACCGACATCGGGCGACGATACCTGAGCAATTCAAAAATGCGGACGCCACAGCATCAGATAGGCCGTGCCTGTGCCTGCAGCCATCACCAAGCTCAACAGCGCCAGGCCACCGGCTGCCGACGTCTGCACGCCGGGGCGTGGGCTGCGCTGGGCGCGCAGGTACAGCTCCAGCACCAGCAGCGGGATGAGGGTCTGCGCGAAGCTCAAGGCGGTCAGAAAGGGCCCGGCGAAGGTCTTGGGGTCGAAGCCCACCGGCGCGCGGTGGATCAGCAGCCATAGGGTCAGCCCGAGCCTGAAAAACCAGACGCCCAGCACCGCCAAATACAGCCGCAAGGCCCAGCGCCGGTGCGCATCGATGCGGCGCGCCCGGGCGGCGCGCAGGGCCAGGCCCGCAAACAGCAGAATGAGCACGGCGTTCAGGCTGATGCCCAGGTGCTGCCCGATGCGGGCAGGCTCGCCCCGCGACCAGACCATGAACAGGCCGCCCAGGCTCATCAGCACGGCGGAAGCGATGTAGCTGCGCCCGATCCAGTGGTGCAGCCGGGGTGCCGTGCGCCGCAGGGCCGGCAGCAGTTGCAGCGTGCCGCCGGTCAAGACGGCCAGCGTGAGCAGCAGGTGCAGGCCCAGCACCGTGTTGCCGGCGGTGTCGCCGGGCACATGGCCATGCGGCATCACCTTGTTCCAGCGAGCAGGGTCGCCCGCCAAAGCCGCGCCGCCGTAAAAGACCGTCACATAGGCCGCGAACAGGGCTTGGCCGAGCAGGGCCACCGCCAGCCAGAGCGCGGCGGCTCCTTGCAAGGCGCGGCGGCTGAATGGACGGGCCGAAGCGGCTGCCGCCGCCGTATGCAGGGGAGGGGTGTTCATGATGCCGACCAGTCGCAGGGGTGATGGGGCCGGCCAGTGTGGGTAGTCGCGCACCTAAGGCGGCAAAAGCGGCGATGACCGACGCGGCCAACCGCCCGAAGCACGCCCTCGGCCGACGGGCGGCGAGGCAGGGATCAAGTTGCATTTTTTCGCTGCTCGTCCGGCCAGGCCGTCGTCCGTCGGACGGGCATACCCCGGTCTGCCCAGGCTCCATACGCTGACGACCATGTCCTTGATCTGGCCGTCCACATGACGCTGATACAAATCCTCGCCGGGGCGATGGCTCTGCTGGTCGGCTTCGCCGCCATGTTTGCCAAGAAGGGGAGCCGCCTGCACCGAAGGGCCGGCCTGCTGTTTGTAGTCGCTATCGTGGTGATGGGCGCAACAGGTGCCCTGGTCGCCGCACTGAAATCGGTGCGCATCTCGGTCGTTGCGGGCCTGTTGGTCGTCTACCTGGCCGGCACGGCCCTGCTCACGGTCAGGCACGATCTGCCGGCCGCGCGCCTGCCGATGATTGCCCTGACGGGGCCGGGTCTGCTGATGCCGGTGCGCTTGCCTTTTTCAATCGCCTTCTTGTCAGCTTGCATGCAGCTTCCTTTCCTGCAGGACTTACGAAAAAAACGCCCCAGCGTCGTTCCTCCTCCACGCCGTGTTCAGCGCACTGTCTTCGTCGTGGTGCCTAGCTGGGACGCTTTTGCGCAAGTCCTTTCCTGCTTCCACGCCCAGCGCAGTGAGATGGCACGAAGCTCATTTGGGGCCATCAGCAAGTAGACCAGGACAAAGCAACGCGCAAAGAGCTAGAGAGAGGCCGTGCTTGTGCCGGTTGCTCGCGTCCTTGGCCGGGTCAAAAGTGAAACGAATCGGATTATTTGCTGTGGTTGCATCAATTCAACAGCGCCTGCACCGCCTCACAGAGCAGGTAATCGTCCATGTCGATGTCCTCGACGACCGTGATGCCGCGCCGCAGCTCGTAGCTGGAGTCAAACCAACCGCAGCCCTGGCGCTCAGGCAGCAGATCATCGAAGGGCAGCTGAATATCGATGGCGGCGGTGGCGGCTGATTGGGTCTGCATGATGGCGTCTCCAGGGCTGGGGTGGCGATGACTGAATCGTCGGCGACAGGTGCTTTGGGAGCCATCGCCTCAAAGGCGGAGCCAACGGGGGAGGGCAAATCGGCCCAAAACCCGCTTCCTACTTTTGGGGGGGACTGGATTCGATCTGCCACCAGCTCGGCAGCAGGCGCTGCACGGCGCGCTGCCCGTAGCGGTCGTCCATCAGGTGGACGACGCCACGGTCATCCAAGGTGCGTATGACCCGCCCGGCAGCCTGCACGACTTTTTGCAGGCCCGGGAAGGTGTAGGTGTAGTCATGACCGGCGCCCTTGCCAGGACCGATCAAGCTGTCGATACGCAGTGCGATCTGCTCGTTGATCGGGTTGACCTGCGGCAGGCCCAGGGTGGCGATGAAGGCCCCGATCAGGCGGCGGCCTGGCAGGTCGATGCCCTCGGCAAATGAGCCGCCCAGCACGGCGAAGGCGATGCCCTGGCCGCCGTCGTTGAGGCGGGTCAAAAAGCCCTGCTGATCGGCCTCGCTCATGCGGCGCGACTGCGCCCACATCGGGATCAGCGGGTGGCGGGCCTGCAGTGCGGCGGCCACGTCCTGCAGGTAATCGTGGCTGCTGAAAAACGCCAGATAGTTGCCGGGCTGAGCAGCGAACTGCGCTGCCATCACCTCGATGATGGCCTGAGCGGACGCGCGCCGATGGCGGTAGCGGGTGGAAATGTGGCGGGCCACGCGCACCTGCAATTGCGTGGCCTGAAATGGCGACGCCACGTCAAGCGCCACCGTGTCGTCCGGCAGGCCCAGCAGGTCGGTATAAAACGGCGTGGGCTGCAGGGTGGCGGAGAACAGGGTCGTGGTGTGCGCTGCGGCCCAGCGCGGTTTCAAGAACGGCGCAGGCACGACATTGCGCAAGCACCAGGTGGCGCTGGTTTTACTCAAGGCGGTGGCGGTTTTGCTGAGGTCGCAGAGCGAGTTCTTGTCGAACGACTCGGCCAGCTTGGCGAAGTGCAGCGCCTCGAAATAAAACGCCTGCAGCGCGGCGTCCACTTCGGTGGGGTGTTCGGTCAAATAGTCGCTGACTGCGCTGCTGGCCTGCTGCAAGGCGGTCAGCAAGGTGAGGGGAATGGCGTTGTAGACCTGGTACGGCTCGGCCTGTGCTTTGCTCAGGGCGTTGAGGCAGCGCTGCAGCTTGTCGAGCGGCTTCTTGAGTGCAGCCGGGGCGCTGTAGCGAGCGGCTTGTAGGCTGCTTTGCTGCAGATCAGCCGAATACATCTTTCGCCCACGTTCGACCAGGTTGTGGGCCTCGTCCACCAGCACCGCCACCCGCCATTGCTGTGCCTGCGTCAGGCCATGCAGCAGGGCCGAGCCGTCGAAAAAATAGTTGTAGTCGCCGATGACGACATCGCTCCAACGCGCGAGCTCCTGGCTCAGGTAATAGGGACAGATCTGGTGGGCCAAGGCGACGTTGCGGACGCTGGCACGGTCCAGATTGGGCTGCGCGACGGCAGCACTGCGGGCGGCAGGCAGGCGGTCATAAAAGCCTTGGGCGAGCGGGCATGAATCGCCGTGGCAGGCCAGCTCCGGATGCTCGCAGGCCTTGTCGCGCGCCACCAGCTCAAGCCGGCGCAGCGGCAGCTCGGGCGCGTGGCCATGCAGCACGGCAAACGCATCCAGCGCCATCCCGCGGCCGGAGGTTTTGGCAGTCAGGAAAAACAGCTTGTCCAGCGTCTGACCGGGCATCGCTTTGAGCAGCGGAAAGATCGTCGCGATGGTCTTGCCGATGCCGGTGGGTGCCTGTGCCAGCAGGCAGCGACCGGCCACCGCTGCCTTGTAGGCCGCTTCGGCCAGTGGGCGTTGTCCGGTGCGGAAATCGGCATGTGGAAACGTCAGCGCCGTCAGGGCTGCGTCACGTGCCGTGCGGTGCGCCACTTCCTGCGTGGCCCAGGCGATAAAGCGCTGGCACTGCGCCTCGAAAAACTCGGCTAGCGCGGTGGCGCTGTGGCGTTCGGTCAGCAGCGTTTCAGCCTGCGTGCCAATGTCGAAATACACCAGCGCCAACTCGATATCGGACAGTTGTCGCGCGGCGCACAGCAGGGCGCCGTAGACCTTGACCTGTGCCCAATGCAGGGCGCGGTGATTGGCGGGCATCAGGCTCAGCCGGCCTTTAAAAGTCTTGATCTCTTCCAGCCGGTTCAGCGCCGGGTCATAGCCATCGGCACGGCCGCGCACGGTCAGCGGGCCGAAGTTGCCGCTCAGCGGGACTTCGGCTTCATAACCCGCCCCACGCCGACCGGCCACCAGCAGATGGCCGGCGATGCCTTCCTGCGCGGTGGGGGCCGGCGTGAAGCGCAGATCCAGATCACCGGCCTTGGCCGTGAACTCGCACAGCGCCCGCACGGCCACCGTGTAATTGCGGGTCAACACGGCGGCTCGGCCGAGTCGGCCAAATGCAGCTGGCAAGCTTCCGCCTCATTGCGCAGTGGCGTCGCCTTGGCCAGCGCCAGCCAGACAGCAAAGGGCAGGGTGCAGGTGACGTGGCGGGCCGGGCGCAGCAACTCCAGCGCGCCAGTGTCGATATTGCCGTGGACGACCATCACGCCGAAGGCCTCGGGTATCTCCTGAGGCTGGGCCACCCCGGCCGGAAAGACGTAAAAACATTCGCTGCACAACCACTGGTACGACGCTCGTTTGGCCGCATGCCGCAGGTCGGACAGCAGGTCGGCTCGGCTGGCCTTGATCTCGTGCACGATAGGCTGCAAATAGGCCTCGACCGAGGTGTTGCGCACCGAAAAAACATCGGGCCGGGCGATTCGCCAGGTGCTGACGGGCGGCTCGTCCACCGTGCTGACCTGCGCGCGCAGCGACAGCTCGCGCCAGACGATGCGATCCGCCTCCAACAACTGCTGCGCCACCCGCGCCGCCAGCCGGTCGTGCGCACTGGCTGCGCGCTGATTGCGCTGACGTGACGCGGCCAACAACTGGATGCCCGTGTCGGTCAGCTTGAGGGTTTCGTGACCGCTGTCGGCCACGGCCACCTTGACCCAGGCCGCCGCGATCAAGTCAATCTCGATCGCATCCCGGCAAGGCCAGCCGCCGGAGCGCCAGACCTGCATCAGCCGCGCCAGATGGGCGCGACTGGGGGTTGGCGTCGCAGGCTGCGGGGAGGCGCTGAAGGGGGTTTCGATCACTGTACAAGTTTACAGTGATGGGCCGGCTTCAGCGGGTGCGGCCTCCAGTCGCGACAGTAAATTGAGCTGACCGATGTCTGCCGCATTCGGCGGCAGTGACTTCAGCAAGATTTCTGCCGTGGGGCTACCATGCCCAGCCGCAGTTTTTGCGGCAACAACAATGATTCAGGAGACCCGTATGCGCATGCTTCGATCCCCCGTCATCACGCTGTCTGCGGCCCTTGCCGCGCTGGCGTTGGCCGTGCCCGCCTCGGCACAGAACATTGAAAAACTCAAGCAGATGAAGGTCGCTACCACCGACCTCAACATCCCGCTGGTGCCACAAACCGGCAAAAACGCCGATGCAATCAAGGAAAACCTCAAGCGGGTCAAGTTGCCGCCCGGCTTCAAGATTGACCTCTACGCCGTCGTGCCCGATGCGCGCCATATGGCCGTGGCACCGAGCACCAATATGCTCTTCGTTGGTACCCGCAAGACAACTGTCTGGGCCGTGACCAACCGCAACAGCGGCGATGTCGCCACCGAGGTGAAGTCGTTCGCGCCCAGCCTGAAGTTCAGCAACCCGAATGGGGTTTGCTGGACCAAGGATGGCTTCCTGATCGTTGCCGAGCACAACCGCATCCTGAACTTTCCGGCAGCCGAATTCTTCTATGAGGGGCCGGACGTCGCGGTGATCGAGGTGGTCGGCCAGGGCAAGCTGATCCCGGCCGAGGAGGAGAGCTACAACCACGGCGCACGCACCTGCCGCGTCGGGCCGGACAACATGCTCTACGTCACCCTCGGCCAGCCCTTCAACGTGCCGCCACGCAGCAAGCTCAAGCTGTTCAATGAATGGGGCATTGGCGGCATCGTGCGCATGAACGCGTTTGATGGCACCAAGCGCGAGGTCTATGCCACCGGCGTGCGCAACTCGGTCGGCCAGGACTTCAACCCCAAGGACGGCACGCTCTGGTTCACCGACAACCAGACCGACGGCATGGGCGACGACATCCCTCTGGGCGAGATCAACCGCGCCACCAAGGCGGGCCAGTTCTTCGGCTACCCCTGGAAGCAGGGCAAGACCCGCATCACCGAAGAGGGCTACGACAAAGACCCGCTGCCCGCCAACATCACCGATCCGCAGGTCTACACGATTGCTCATGCGGCCGATCTGGGCATGGCCTTCTACACGGGCAAGAGCTTCCCGGCCAAGTACCAGGGCGGCTTCTTCTCGGCCCAACATGGCTCGTGGAACCGCACCAAGCCGGTCGGCGCGCAGGTGCTCTACACCTCGTTGAAGTCCGATGGCACGGCCGACAAGACCGAGGTGTTCGCCGAAGGTTGGCTCGACGACAGCGGCCTGTACCGGGGCCGGCCGGTCGATGTGGCGACGATGAAGGACGGCTCGCTGTTGATCAGTGATGACTTTGCCGGCGCGATCTATCGCGTCAGCTACAGCGCGCCTTGAGCAAACCACTGCTCCTAGGGCTGGCCGCCTTGTTGTTCGGCCCTGCCTCGATGTCGCAAGACATCGAGGCAGGGCGCAGCAAGGCGCAAAGCTGCGCCGTGTGTCACGGTCTGTTGGGGCTGTCAGCCCAAGCCGATGTGCCGAACTTGGCCGGACAGCCTTCGCTTTACCTCGCCACCCAGCTGCGCGCCTACCGCAGCGGTGCGCGCAAGCACGAGGTGATGAGCTTGATGGCCAAACCGCTGACCGATGACGAGATCGTCAATCTGTCGGCCTGGTTTGCCGCGATCAAGCTTGAAGCCCAAGCGCCCGCGAAGTGACAGTCACTTCTTCGGCTTCTTCCGCTTCCTCGCCAGCTCCTTCGCCCATTTCTTCGTCGGTGGATGCGCAGCCAGCGATCCCCGCCCGCGCCATCACCTGCTTGTCGCTGGCCGCCTTTGGCAGCGGGGTATCCCTGCGCGTCAACGACGCACTGCTGCCCCGTTTTGCCAGTGAATTCGGCATCGGTATTGGCCAAGCCGCCCAGGTCATCAGCTTCTTTGCGATTGCCTACGGCCTGGCGCAACTGATGTTCGGCCCCTTGGGCGACCGGTTTGGCAAATACCGGGTGATCGCCTGGGCCACGGTGGCCTGTTCCGTCAGTGCCGCGCTGTGTGCCGCCGCCGATGGTTTCGAGGGCCTGAGACTGGCGCGGCTGCTGGCCGGGGCCACGGCGGCGGCGATCATTCCGCTGTCGATGGCCTGGATCGGCGATGTGGTCGAGTACGAGCAGCGCCAGCCGGTGTTGGCGCGTTTCCTGATCGGGCAGATCCTCGGGCTGGCGGGCGGCGTGGCCCTGGGTGGCTTTGCCGCCGACCATCTCAGCTGGCGCGTGCCCTACATCGTGCTCGCGGTGTTGTTTGCCGCCATCGCTGTGGTGCTCTTCAACATCAACCGCCGTTTACCCGCGCATGCCCGGGCGGTGCGGGCTGGCGAGGGCTCGGCGCTGCGCCGGATGATCGCGGATTTCGCCCATGTGCTGGCCGTGCCCTGGGCGCGGGTGGTGCTGGTGACGGTGTTCCTGGAAGGGATCTTTCTCTACGGGCCGTTTGCCTTTTTCGCCTCGCATCTGCACCAACGCTTCGGCATGTCTCTGTCGGCAGCGGGTGCGGTGGTGATGTTGTTCGGTGCCGGCGGCTTCATCTTCGCTATCGGGTCGAGGCGCCTTGTTGGCCTGCTGGGCGAGGTCGGGCTGGCGCGCGGTGGCGGGGTCTTGCTGGCCCTGTCCCTGTTGGGTCTTGGCTTGGCGGGCCATTGGTGGTGGGCGCTGCCCGCCTGCCTGCTGACCGGCCTGGGCTTTTACATGTTGCACAACACGCTGCAGGTGAATGCCACGCAGATGGCACCCGAGCGCCGTGGTGCGGCGGTGTCGGCGTTTGCGTCCTGCTTCTTTCTCGGTCAGTCGGTGGGCGTGGGGCTGGGCGGCGCGCTGGTCGGGGAGATCGGCACGGCCTGGTTGATGGCCGGCGGCGCTGTTGGCGTGCTGGCCGTGGCGCTGAACTTTGCTCGTTTGCGTGCGCGGGTCTAGTTCAGCGCCAGCACGAAGTCCATCTCGCCGCCCCCTTGCTCGGTCAAGCGCAGCCCCAGGCCGTCTGCCAATTCCCGCATGGCCCGGTTTTCGCTCAGCACATGGCCCAGCATGCGTTGTGTGCCCCGGCTGCGCAGGTAGCGGATCAGCTTTTCCATCAGCAGGTGGCCGAGGCCCAGCCCATGCAGATCTGAGCGCACGACGACGGCAAACTCGGCCTCAATATTGTCGGGATCGCAGACCGCGCGTGCCACCCCCAGGGTCTGGGCCGAGCCATCGGCCAGCCGGCGCACGGCGATGAAGGCCATCTCACGCGCGTAGTCGATCTGGGTCAGCCGGGCCAGCTCGCTGCGCGGCAGTTCGCGCCGCGAGCTGAAGAAGCGCAGGCGCAGATCTTCGTTGGACAGTTGCTCTACAAAGGCACGGTGCTGGGCCTCGTCCTCCGGTCGTATCGGCCGCAGCAGCAAGGTCTCGCCGTGCCAGACCAGCGTCTCCTCCAGCGCCTGCGGGTAGGGCGTGATGGCGAAATGCGCAGCACCGCCGGGCATGGCGGCGCTCAATCGAATGCGGGCATCAAGCGCAAGCACACCGTTTGCGTCGGCGTAGAGCGGGTTGATGTCCAGCTCGGCCAGCTCAGGCAAGTCAACCAACATTTGCGACAGCGCGATCAAGGTGTCGCAGATCGCATCAAGCTGGGCCGGCGCGTGGTCGCGGTAGCCGGCCAGCAGCCTGGCCACGCGGGTGCGTGAGATCAACTCGCGCGCCAGTGCGCGGTTCAGTGGCGGCAAGGCGATGGCGCGGTCGGCCAGTACCTCGACGGCGGTGCCGCCCTGACCGAACAAGAGCACCGGGCCGAACAAGGGATCGACGCTGGTGCCGACGATCAGCTCCACCGCATGCGGGCGCTTGACCATGGTCTGCACGGTAAAACCGGCGAGCTTGGCATCCGGGCGCTTTTCGCGCAGTTGCGTCAACATCTGCACGGCAGCGTGACCCAGCTCGGCCGCGTCGCGCAGGTCAAGGCTGACCCCGCCGGCATCGGATTTATGACTGATCTCCGGCGAGGCGATCTTCAGGGCGACCGGGTAGCCCAATAGCTCGGCGGCGCTGATGGCCGCTGCCGCCGTGGCGGCGGTGGCCAGGGTCGTCACCACCGGGATGCCGTAGGCGGCCAGCACCTGCTTGGCCTCCTGTTCGCCCAGCATCTCGCGGCCCGCTTTCAGTGCGGCTGCGACGATGGCACGTGCGGTTTCCCGATCCGGCGGGCGCATCTGGCTGGCGCTGGGTGCTTCCAGCAACTGGACCTGATTGCGGCGGTAGGTTGCCAGCATCGCAAAGGCGCGTACCGCTTCCTCGGGGGTGTCGTAATTGGGCGCACCTGCGGTCTCGAAGATGCCGCGTGCTTCGGCCACAGCCGCCGCCCCAAGCCAGCAACTCATCACTCGGCCCGGTGCGGCGCGGACCAATGGCGCGCAGGCCTGGGCAATCGCGGCACTGGGCTGAATGGCGGTCGGCGCGTGCATGAACAGCACCGCGCCGGGCTCGGCCAGCAGGGCTTGCAAGGTGTCGACATAGCGTTGCACCGGGGCATCACCAATGATGTCGATCGGGTTGGCGTGCGACCAGGTCGGTGGCAACAGGCCGTTCAGCTTGTCCAGCAGAACCGGCCCTAACTCGCGCAGGCTGACACCGGCCGCTGCGGCGGCGTCGGCGGCCATCACACCGGCGCCGCCGCCATTGGTCATCAGCATCAGTTGCTCGTCGCGGTTGTTGCCAAAGCGGGCCAGGGTTTCGGCGGCGCTGAAAAGCTCTTGCAAGGTGTCGACCCGCAGCATGCCGGCGCGGCGGATGGCGGCGTCGAACACGATGTCGGAACCGGCCAGCGCACCGGTGTGCGAGGCGGCCGCCTGGATGCCGTTGCCGGCCCGGCCCGCTTTGACCACGATCACCGGCTTGTTGCGCGCCGCTGCGCGGGCTGCCGACATGAATTTCTGCGGCGCTTCGATCGATTCGATGTAGAGCAGGATGGATCGGGTGTGGCCGTCGCTGGCCAGATGATCAAGCAGGTCGCCAAAGTCCACATCGGCATGCTCGCCCAGAGAGATCATGTGCGAAAAGCCAATGCCGCGCGCTGCCGCCCAGTCCAGCACCGCCGTCACCAGCGCGCCCGACTGCGAGACAAAAGCGATCTCACCGGGCAGTGCGTCGATGTGGGCAAAGCTGGCATTGAGGCCCAGCCGCGGGCTCAACAGGCCCAGGCAATTGGGGCCCAGCAGGCGCACGTTATTGGGCTTGGCGGCATCCAGCGCGGCTTGCTTTTGCGCCGCGCTCAGCCCGGCGGTCACCACAATCACAGCGCGAGTGCCGCGTGCCGACAAGTCGGCCACCAAGCCTGCCACCGTGTCGGGCGGCGTGCAGATCACGGCCAGATCGGGCGCTTCGGGCAGCTTGGCTGGACAGTCGTAAACCGGCTCGCCGTCCAACTCGGCATGTCGGGTGTTGACGGCATAGACCGGGCCCCCAAAAGATCCAGCGCGCAAATTGCGCCAGATCGTCGCACCGACGCTGCCTGCCCTGGCAGAAGCTCCGATGACGGCCACCGAACGGGGTGCCAACAGGCGGTCAATATGGCGGATGCTCATGCCAGGCGTGCTGCAGCGGGAACCGGCTTGTAAAACGACATAGGACTCTCCGAGCTTTGAGAAATCCTATTGTTCTGCCGCTGGTTGCTGGCTGGCTTGATCGGGCTCAAGCCCGATTCAGCGATCAGTATTTGCTGGGTGCGATGGCGGGTGAGCGGGTCACACGGGTCTTGCCACCGGTGGTGACCAAGACAACCGCATCGCCTGCGTACAGGGTCTCGTTGCCCTTGGCCTGCACGACCGAGCGGCGCTCGCCGTTGCGCAATTGCACCACCACTTCGACCGCTTCTTCGCGGGTGGCGTTGCGCTCGATGGCATTGCCGACGACTGCGCCGACGACCGCGCCGATCACCCCGACCACGGCGCCCTCACGACGCCCGCCGACCGATGAACCTGCCACCGCGCCGACCACGCCGCCGGTCACCCCGCCGACTCCGCTTTGGGAGCCGTCCACGGTCACCGGGCGGATCGACAGAACAGTGGCGTCCTGCACCTGGGACATGCGCTGCGCGTCACCGCGCTGGATGACATCGGGGCTGGTGGTGGAGCAGGCGGCCAAGGACAGGGCGATGGCGGATGCGATCAACAACTTTTTCATGAAAACTCCTACGGGCAGATGGCTGCCAATTGACTGCCAAATGGCAGCCCAACGCGCTTTATTGTCACGGCGTTGACCTGCGCTTGCTGCGGTAACAAAGCTTTACAGCATCAACCGTGGAGTCGGCTGGAGCGCGGCACGCTGGCAAGCAAGAACTCCATTTGGTCGGCCAGGATGCGTCGGCCGCGCAAGATCATGTCCTCGTGCAGGTTGGGCACATAGGGCAGGTAGTGCAGGGTCATGCGCGCTTCTTCGGGCATACGGCTGCCTTTGCGGCCGTTGCAACCCCGGCAGGCGGTGATGCAGTTCATCCAGCTGTCCACCCCGCCGCGCGAGCTTGGGTGGATATGTTCGCGGGTCAGGTCGTCGGCATGAAAGGTGTGGCCGCAGTAGGCGCACACATAGCGGTCACGCACGAAAAGCTTGGGGTTCGACAGGGCAGGTGCTTGTCGCCAGGCCCGGCTGGGCACCGCGCCGCGCACAGCAATGATGGGGTGCACTTCGATACGCGATTGCGTGCCCGTTCGGCGCTGCCAGCCGCCACGCAAAACATGGCAGGGGTCGCCCAAAGTCCAGGCGACACCGTCACTCGCGTAGATCACCGCAGCCTCACGGGTGGTTACCCATGCTTGCGGCCGACCCGAGACATCTAACTGAAGCACATCCACAGCACTGACCTCCTGGCTGCAGCGTACTTCAATAGTGCGTGCTAACTCAAGGCGGAGCTGTATGAGCTTACGGGGCTGCTTGGTTCATCAAACCGTCATGGATGAGGGCTTCTAGGCCGCCTCATCTAAAAATCAATCACGAAAGATGGTCCGGAGCCGTTCAGATTCTGCAAAATAGAACGATCGTTCGTTTTATTATGTGATCACTGAAGTCCACCATCTTTTGCCCGTGTCAGCCCTTCCTATCACCAACATTTCCGCGCTGAAGCCGAGCCGTGTCGTGCGTACCTTGCACAAAGGCCAGCAGACCCGCGCCATCATTCTTGATGCTGCTTTGGCTCTGGCATCGAACATGGGCTTGGAGGGTTTGTCGATTGGCGCGCTGGCGGAGGTGACCAAGATGAGCAAGTCGGGCGTGTTTGCCCATTTTGGTTCGCGCGAAGAATTGCAAATCGCCGTCGTGATGGAGTACCACGCCAAATTCGAGGAAGAGGTGTTCTTCACCGCCATCCGCGAGCCGCGCGGCCTGCCCCGCTTGCGCGCGCTTTACGAGCGCTGGGTACACCGTGTGGCGATGGAAGTGGATTCCGGCTGCATTTATATCAGTGGTGCGGTCGAGTTTGACGACCGGCCCGGCCCGGTGCGTGATGCGCTGGTGGCCATGGTCAGGGCATGGCACGCGGCCCTTCGCAAAGCCATCCTGCTTGCGCAGGAGGTGGGTCACGTGAAGGGTGATGCCGACGTCGAGCAAATCCTTTTTGAACTGCACGGCATGATTTTGTCTTTGCACCATGACGCGCGCTTTCTGCGCAGTGCAGGGGCGCTTGGCCGCGCCAGTGTGGGCTTCGACCGGGCGGTGCAGTTTTATGCGACACCCGCCGGTTTGGCCAGCGATATGGCCACCAAGAAAAAATGACTCTGACCCCATTAATTCAAATCTGAAACCAGGAGTACCGAATGCCTCAATACAACCCGCCGCTGCGCGATATGCAGTTCGTCATGCACGAAGTGCTCAACGTCGTCGATGAGTTGAAGATGCTGCCCAAGCATGCGGACATTGATGTGGACACCATCAACGCAGTGCTTGAAGAAGGCGGCAAGTTTGCGGCCGAGGTGCTGGCGCCCTTGAACCTGAGCGGCGATGCCGAAGGCTGCGTGCTGGACAAGACCACGCACGAGGTGACGCCGCCCAAGGGCTTCAAGGCGGCCTATGCCAAGTATGTTGAAGGCGGCTGGCCGGCCCTGGGTTGCGACCCCGAGTACGGCGGTCAAGGCTTGCCCGTGGTGGTCAACCAATCGTTTTACGAGATGCTTAACTCGGCCAATCAGGCTTGGACGATGTATCCCGGCCTGAGCCACGGTGCCTATGAAGCGCTGCATGCGCATGGCACGCCAGAGCAGAAGGCGCTGTACCTGCCCAAGCTCACCAGTGGCGAATGGACCGGCACCATGTGCTTGACGGAAGCGCATTGCGGCACGGATCTGGGCCTGCTGCGCAGCAAGGCCGAGCCGCTGGGCGACGGCACGTACAAAATTACCGGCAACAAGATTTTCATCTCGGCCGGTGAACATGACCTGGCTGAGAACATTGTTCATTTGGTGCTGGCACGCCTGCCGGATGCGCCGGCCGGTTCGAAGGGCATTTCGCTGTTCATCGTGCCGAAGTTCAATGTCAACGCCGATGGCACGGTGGGCGAGCGCAACGGCATCTTCTGCGGCGGGCTCGAGCACAAAATGGGCATCCACGGCAATGCAACCTGCCAGATGGTGCTAGACGGCGCTGTTGGCACCCTGGTCGGCGCGCCCAACAAGGGCCTGGCGGCAATGTTTGTGATGATGAATGCCGCCCGTCTGGGCGTGGGCAACCAGTCGCTGGGCCTGACCGAAGTCGCGTATCAAAACGCGGCTGCCTATGCCAAAGACCGCATCCAGATGCGCGCGTTGTCGGGTCCAAAGTCGCCTGAAAAAGCGGCTGACTCCATCATCGTCCACCCCGATGTGCGCAAAATGCTGCTGACTGCCCGTGCCTATGCCGAAGGCGGTCGTGCGCTGGCGACCTATGTGGCCATGCGGCTGGACGTGGCCTTGTCGAGCGACGACGCCGACGAGCGCAAGGAAGCCGACGACGAAGTCGCCCTGCTGACGCCCATCATCAAGGCCTTCATCACCGACAACGGCTGGATTGCGACTTCGCACTGCATGCAAGTGTTCGGCGGCCACGGTTACATCCATGAATGGGGCATGGAGCAATATGTGCGCGATTCGCGCATCAACATGATCTACGAAGGCACCAACACCATCCAGTCGCTGGACCTGCTGGGCCGCAAGGTCTTGGGCGACAACGGTGCCAAGTTGAAGAAGTTCGGTCGCAAGATCGCCGCGTTCGTCGAGGAAGAAGGCACCAACGAGGCGATGCAGGAGTTCATCAACCCGCTGGCCGAGCTGGGCGACAAGGTCACCAAGCTGACGACTGAAATCGGCATGAAAGCCTTCCAGAACCCTGATGAAGTGGGCGCGGCAGCGGTGGACTACATGCGTGTGGTCGGCCACCTGACTTTTGCCTACTTCTTTGCCCGCATGGCCAAGGTGGCGCTGGAGAAACAGGGCAGCGGCGACAAGTTTTACAGCGCCAAGCTCTCGACAGCCCGCTTCTACTTTGCGAAGCTGCTGCCAGAGACGGCGACCCTGATCCGCACTGCACGTGCCGGGTTGCCGAGCTTGATGGAGATGGACGAAGCACTGTTTTAATCTTTCCTAAAAATCAGGAGACAAGCATGAAGAAGATGATTGCCGCAGCTGCACTGACCTTTGTATCCACCCTGGCGCTGGCGCAGACCAGCCCGGTGGGGCTTTGGAAGACCATCGACGACGATGGCAAGACCGAGAAGTCCTTGGTTCGCATCAGCGAAGCCGGTGGCGTGCTGACAGGCACCATCGAGAAGGTATTTGATGCAGCCAAGCAAGATGCCAAGTGCGACAAATGCAGCGATGACCGTAAGGACAAACTCGTCGTTGGCATGGCCATCATCCGCAACGTCAAGCAGGATGCCGACGACAAGGCGCAGTGGGGCGGCGGCGAGATTCTCGATCCCAACAACGGCAAGCTCTACAAAGCGCGGCTGAAGCCGGTGGACGGTGGCAAGAAGCTGGAAATGCGCGGTTACGTCGGCATGCCGATGTTTGGCCGCACGCAAACCTGGCTGCGTGTCGAATAATTTCTATCAAGGATTTCCAATGAGTCGATTCCAAGTTCGCAAAGTCGCCGTGCTCGGCGCGGGCGTGATGGGCGCGCAGATCGCTGCCCACCTCGTCAACGTCAAGGTGCCGGTCGTGTTGTTCGACCTGCCCGCCAAGGAAGGTCCAAAGAACGGCATCGTCAGCAAGGCCATCGAAGGCTTGAAAAAGCTCAAGCCCGCGCCCCTGGGCGACGCGGCCGACGCGGTGCTGATCCAGCAGGCGAACTACGAAGAACACCTCGAACTGCTCGGCGAGTGCGATCTGATCATCGAGGCGATCGCCGAGCGCATGGACTGGAAGCTCGACCTCTACAAGAAGATCGCGCCCTTCATCGCCCCGCATGCCATCGTGGCCAGCAACACCTCGGGCCTGTCGATCACCAAGCTGGCCGAAGTGCTGCCCGAAGAAATCAAGCCGCGCTTTTGCGGCATCCATTTCTTCAACCCGCCGCGCTATATGTACTTGGTCGAGTTGATCAACACGCCGACCACGCGTCCGGAAGTCATCGACCAACTGGAAAGCTTTGTCACGAGCAGCCTAGGCAAGGGCGTCGTGCGCGCCAATGACACGCCCAACTTCGTCGCCAACCGCGTCGGCGTGGCCGGCATGATGGCCACGATGATCGAGGCCGAGAAGTTCGGGCTGAGCGTCGATGTCGTCGACGACCTGACCGGCAAGAAGCTGGGCCGCGCGTCCTCGGGCACCTTCCGCACCGCCGACGTCGTGGGCCTGGACACGATGGCCCACGTGATGAAGACGATGCAGGACAACCTGCAGGCCGACCCGTTCTATTCGATGTATGCCACGCCCAAGGTGCTGGCCACCCTGATCGAAAAGGGCGCGCTGGGCCAGAAGGCCGGGGCCGGTTTCTACAG
>JBBQKT010000009.1:0-25466 GCA_038327205.1 Burkholderiales bacterium
TGGCGCAGGGGGCTGAGAGCGAGCCATGCCGGACCCTTCTTGCTGTTGATCATCAAAACAGGCGCCCATGCTACGCGTCGCTTTGCCGCTGCACGGATCAGCGAGCCCAGCGGCCCCTTTGAAGGCTTGCAGCCATCTCGCGTTGACCACGCGCAATGCCCCCCAAGAACAGGGCCACCCAGCGGGTAAATTCCTCGCGATGAGGCCTAAATCGGGTGTTACATTCGCGGCGATTCCAGTGCAGCATCAGCTCTTTTTATTGGGAAATCTCAACATGTCATCTGCAGCACAGCGCGCACGTTCATGTCCCTGCCTCGCTCAAGATCGCGAGGTTTCCCGTGGATAAGCAAGCGGTGACGGGTTGGTTAGAACCGCTGCCCGGCGAAGCCTGTGGCGGTGACCTCGAATACGACCCGTCCTTCCTCGAACTGGCGCAGGCTGCCGCTGGCAAGGCAGAGACGCAGTTCGGAGCCGCTGAGCCGCCTTCTTGGCCGACAGTGCGCGACATGGCTGAAAGCCTGTTCGGACAGACTCGCGATCTGAGAGTGGCGATGTTGTGGAGTCGCGCCGTCGTCAACCTTGAAGGCCTTGAAGGACTGGCGTCTGCGCTGCACCTGATTCACGGCCTGCTGAACAATTTCTGGGACGAGTTGCATCCCCGGCCCGATCCCGACGATGGCGACACCTTTGTGCGCTTGAGCGTTCTCGGTGGGCTCGATGCGCTCGATGGTCTTCTGGGGGATGTGAGGCAGGCGCCCTTGATCGTTGATCGGCGTCTGGGCGGCCTGCGCATGCGCGATGTTGAGATCGCCTTGGACCGGCTGTCGCCGCGTGCCGATGAGAACGTTTCGAGCAGCGGGCAAATCTCCGGCATGTTGGGTGATCTTCCCGATGTCAGCGAACGGCTGAAGCAGGCCGTCGAAGAGTCGCTGCAAGGCTTGAAAGCCTTGCAGTCGCTGATGAACGAGCGCTTCGGCATTGAAAGCGCAGTCGATGTCAAGAGCCTTCGGGTGATGCTGACTGGCATGCAATCGCTGTTGCCCAATGGCGCCGAGGCGGCGGGCGAAGAGACGGCTTCAGACGGGTCAGAGCCCGATGCGCCAGTCCGCCGCAGCGCCGGCGGTGGCGGCATGTCCAGCATCGAGAGTCGCCAGGACGCGGTGCGCGCCATCAACATGGTGTGTGCTTATCTGGAACGCTCGGAACCCACCAATCCAGCGCAACTCTTGCTGCGCCGCGCCGAGCGATTGATTGACAAGAACTTCCTGCAGTTGGTGCGCGATCTGGCGCCCGATGCGGTCAACGAAGTTGCTCGTATTTTGGGGGTGAACCCTGATTCTCTGGATGACTCGGGTTCATACTGAGTTTGGCCGGTCTAGGGTAAGGCATACACTAGATTTTCAAGTTTGTCTGTGACCGAGCTCACGCTTGGTTAATAGTTTTTTGACCTAGCGGAGACCCACCATGGGCAGCAGCCAGAAGTTCATTGCACGCAACCGAGCACCTCGCGTCCAGATCGAATACGACGTCGAGTTGTACGGTGCTGAAAAGAAAGTACAACTGCCCTTCGTGATGGGTGTGATGGCCGATCTGGCGGGCAAGCCCGAGGATCCGCTGCCACCGGTGGCCGACCGCAAGTTTCTTGAGATTGACGTCGACAACTTTGACTCCCGCATGAAGGCCATGAAGCCGCGTGTGGCCTTCACTGTGCCCAACACGCTGACCGGCGAAGGCAATTTGGCGGTCGATCTGACCTTCGAGAACATGGACGATTTCTCCCCGGCCGCGATCGCTTCCAAGGTCGAGGGTTTGAACAAGCTGCTGCAGGCTCGCCAACAGCTGTCCAATCTTGTGACCTATATGGACGGCAAGGGTGGCGCAGAAGAGCTGATTGCCAAGGTGCTCAGCGACCCGGCGCTGCTGCAGTCGCTGACTTCAGCGGCCAAACCCGAAGACAACACCTGACCCCTGGATACCGGAGCACACAATGGCTGAGCAACAACTGGCAGGCGGCGCTTTTTCAGGGGTGACCCTGGAAGGCAATGAATTCGCTGCGCTGCTGAACAAGGAATTCAAGCCCAAGTCCGACGAGGCCAAATCCGCCGTCGAGGCGGCCGTTCAAACGCTGGCACAGCAGGCTCTGGCTGACGTCAAGCTGATCAGCAGCGACACCGTGGCCAGCATCGAGGCGATGATCGCTGCGCTGGACAGGAAGCTGTCTGAGCAGATCAACCTGATCTTGCATCACCAAGACTTCCAGAAGCTGGAATCGGCTTGGCGTGGCCTGCACTACATGGTCAACAACACCGAGACCGACGAGCAACTGAAGATCCGTGTAATGGCTATTTCCAAGCAAGACCTTGGAAAGACACTGAAGCGCTACAAGGGCACGGCGTGGGACCAGTCGCCGCTGTTCAAGAAGCTCTACGAAGAAGAGTACGGTCAGTTCGGTGGTGAGCCTTTCGGCGCTTTGGTGGGCGACTACCATTTCGACCACTCGCCGCCCGACGTCGAGTTGTTGAGCGAAATGAGCAAAATCGCCGCCTCCGCCCATGCGCCCTTCATCACCGGCGCCTCGCCCACCGTGATGCAGATGGATTCCTGGGGCGAGCTCGCCAATCCGCGCGACCTGACCAAGATCTTCACCACGCCCGAGTACGCTGCCTGGCGTTCGCTGCGTGAGTCGGACGATGCCAAGTACCTGGCCATGTGCATGCCCCGCTTCCTGGGTCGGCTGCCCTACGGCTCCAAGACCAGCCCGATCGACGCCTTTGATTTCGAGGAAGACACGCTCGGTGCCGATCACGACAAATACGCTTGGTGCAATGCCGCGTATGCGATGGCCACCAATATCAACCGCTCGTTCAAGGAATACGGCTGGTGTTCGCGCATTCGGGGTGTGGAGTCGGGCGGCGCGGTCGAGAACTTGCCGTCGCACACCTTCCCGACTGACGACGGCGGCATGGACATGAAGTGCCCGACCGAAATCGCGATCTCGGATCGCCGTGAAGCCGAGCTGTCCAAGAACGGTTTCTTGGCGATGATCCACCGCAAGAACTCTGACTTCGCAGCCTTTATCGGTGCCCAGTCACTGCAAAAGCCAGCCGAATACGACGACCCAGACGCCACCGCCAATGCTGCTTTGGCAGCGCGCCTGCCCTATATGTTCGCTTGCAACCGCTTTGCGCATTACCTGAAGTGCATGGTGCGGGACAAGGTCGGCTCGTTCAAGTCACGCGACGAAATGGAGCGTTGGTTGAACGAATGGATTGGCCGCTACGTCGATGGCGACCCGGCCAATTCAAGCGAAGACACCAAGGCTCGTCGCCCGCTTGCTGCTGCTGAAGTGGTCGTGGAAGAAGTCGAAGGCGCGCCTGGCTACTACCAGTCCAAGTTCTTCTTGAAGCCGCATTACCAACTCGAAGGCCTGTCCGTTTCATTGCGCCTGGTCTCGAAGCTGCCGTCCGAGAAGTCCTGAGCCCTCGCGACGTTCGTCCACCTCGCTGAAACACCTTTTGGAGACCTGTCATGCCTGGAAATACGTTCATCAAATTTGTCAGTGACGGTAAAACCATTCCTGGAGAGTCACTGCAGGCCACCCACCCTGCGTCAGCTGGATGGTTGGAGATCAGCGACTGGGGGTTCGACGTCGAGGCCGAAACCAATTTTCTCAAAGGCATGGGCGCGGCGGTCGGCGTGGCGACGCCCGGCGTGTTTAACTTCACCCACAGTTTTGATCGATCCTCGACGGTGATCATGAGAAACATCGTGATGGGCACCAGTTTCAACACCGTCGTCGTTCACATGCTCAAGTCCATTGGCGCAACGGATGGCAAGCCTGCTGTTTACTTCGGTGTCAAGATGACCGACGGCTTCATCACCAAAGTGTCCAGCAAGGGCGGCGAAGACGGCGCGGTGACGCAGGATGTCGAGTTCGTCTTCAAGGCCATCGAGATTGGCTACAAACGTCAGCTCAATACCCAGTCCGGCGGCACAGGCAAGCCCGGCACGCTGGAAGGCAAGATCCGGAACTTCGGCTGGGATATCGCGTCCAAAAAACTTGGCTCCGGCATCGCGTTGGCTCTCGACCCAAAAAGCGACTGACAGCCCATCGCAAAGACAAAGCCATTTTTGACAAAGTTCAAAGGAGCAAATCATGCCTGGAAATAGTTTCATTCTTTTTGGTACTGGCGATGTGCCGGATGGCGAGTCTCCACAGGAGGTTCGTCCGGGCTCGAAGGGTTGGATTGAGATCAATGACTGGAGTTGGGACATTGAGGCCGAGCACAGCAACCTCAGCGGTACCGGCGCTGCCGTGGGCAAGCCGAATCCCGGCACCTTGAATTTCACGCATTCCTGGGACACGTCGTCCGCGTCTATCTTGTCCAAGATCGTCCAGGGCAAGTCCTTCCCCAAGGTCTACATCGACATGCTGAAAAATACGGGCGCTGACAAGGCCCAGCAGTATTTTCAAATCGTCATGGCCAGTGTCTTCATCACCAAGGTGTCGACCAAGGGCAGCGAGGACGGCAAAGTCACCCAAGACGTCGACATGGTGTTCAAGGAGGTCTCGGTCGGCTACAAGGCTCAAAACAACGACGGCACACTGGTGTCCTCGGAATTGATTTTTCCATGGAGCATTTCCACGATGCAGACGAAGGTTGTGGATGCGGTGACCAAGTTCACCTGATTGCAGCTCGAGCAGGGCGCTCGCGGTTCTCGCAAACGCCCAAGTTCATTGACGCTGATACGTGACACGGCTTGGTTTGAGCATCGATCAAGCCAAGCCGGTTGTCGTTTTGGGCGCGTAGCAAGCGATACGCCCAGCCACCTTCACAACTGGACTGACCACCTGCCATGTCTGTTTCGCTGATCGTGCTCGACATCAAGGGTGCCCCTGGGGATGCCACCATCGCGGGCTACGAAGAACAGATCGTCGTGGAGTCGTTTTCCTGGAGCGTGGTGGCGTCGACGGTGCCCAAAACGGTGACCGCTGACGCAGTCACCAAGGTTGATGCCAAGGCCGTCTCGATCAAAAAGCAGTTTGACCGCTCCAGCACGAGGCTGTGGGAAATGATGAAGACCGACAAGCCCTTCACCGCCACCTTGCGCTTTCTTGACCCGAGCAGTCGCAGCGCTTCTTCTTTCAAGGGGCTGGGCAAGATCGATGAGATCCTCGAGATTCAGTTGCTCGGCTGCCATATCGACCGAATCAGTTTCGGTGCCGACGACAGCGGCAAGTCGGTTGATCTTTCGGAAGACCTGGTCATCTCTTACGAGACCTCGGCGAGCCTGAGCTACCGCGCCTATGACCCGGTCAAGAAAATGCGTGCCGGCGTGATGACCGCTTTAATCCCGGCGTCCGAGAAGGACGCCACCAAGGGCTGAACCTCATCCTGCCAACATCACGCTCAATCACCAAATTTCTGCCCAAGAAAACGCTCGAACGGTTCCGCATTTAACGATTGACACAACATGCCAACGTTCTCCCGCCTGTATCTGCAACTGAAGGACGCAACGACCAATTCGCCGGTGACTGGCGAAGCCACGGATCAGGGCTACCGCAATCAGATTCAGATCAGCAGCGTGAGCTGGGACATGAGTCGCAGCAAGACTGAGGCGGCGGGTGGCACGCGTGGCCGTGCTGAACCCGAGGAGTTCGAGTTCAGCAAGCTCATGGACAGGGCCAGCACCCCGATGTTGACCAAGATGCGGCACGGTGCGCTATTGACCGCTGTGCTGACCCTGGACTCGCCCGAGGATTCGAGTTTCAAGCTGACCATCACGCTGGAGGGTGCGCGTATCAGTTCCTACAAGATCGACATCAAGGACGGTGAGAAATCTGGCGAGATCAAGGAGGACTGGTCATTCATTTACAGCGAGATCAAGTTCGAATACAAGACCCTGGAAGATGGTGCTTTGCTGACTTCGCACAAACGAACCAAAGAAACCGGCAACAAGGACGCTCAGGACGCCGTTCTTGAATCTTTCAAGGCCTTGAACGAAGCAAAGCGGATCAAGGTCAGCGCCTCACTCAAGAGTGAATATCCAAAGTTGTTTTCCAGTTGACCCGCCCCTTCGGACCGCGGCCCCCTTCAAGCACAACAGCAGTCTTCGCGAACACCAACATGGCACTTGAAAACTACCGCGATCTGAGCTCGGGCGGCACCGACGTGAATGCCGGCTTTCAGTTCGAGTTCTATTGCTCGAACTGCAACCGAAGGTGGAAGACGCCTTTCAAGCCGTACCGGATGGGCCAGATCACCGGTTTTCTCAGCCGTTTCACTTTTTTGTTCAGCAACGCCGGCCAGACCAGTCGTCTCACCGGGACTGCGGCGGATTTCGGCTCGCGCGGCGCCAAGCAGCAGGCGCTGGCTGAGTCGATGGACCAAGCCATGCGCCTTTACTCCAATTGCGCCGTTTGCGACAGCGGCTGCTGTGAGGACTGCCTCAACGCCAGCCATGTCTGCGTCGCTTGCGTGGACAAGGGCAAGAGCCCGCAGGGTGCCTCGACCAGCAGCAAGGTGGCCAATGCACAGGCGGGCGGTCATGCCTGCTCGAATTGCGGCACTGCGGGTAGCGGTGGTCGCTTTTGTGCAGAGTGCGGTTTCGATATGGCCAGCACCCACAAGAGCTGCCCAGGCTGTGGCGCCATGGCCGAGCGAGCGGCTCGCTTTTGCGGCGACTGTGGACACGGCTTCTGACCCCAACCCAAATCAACGCAACCCAGCCCAGCCACTTCGACAAGTCCACCCACTC
Organism: Burkholderiales bacterium; assembly: GCA_038327205.1. Lineage (GTDB taxonomy): Bacteria > Pseudomonadota > Gammaproteobacteria > Burkholderiales > Burkholderiaceae_C > Paucibacter_A. Next base: position 6,760 of record JBBQKT010000009.1, read on the forward strand.
CGACATCATGACCAACTCACTTGCCACCGCCGAAGCTGCCGTCCGCGCCAACGACCCGAAGACGGCGCTTTCGGCATTGACGGCCGCGGTCAAGGCCGATCCGGCCTCGCCAAAACTGCGCATATTCATGGCGCAGTTGCTGTGCGTGCTGGGCCAGTGGGAGCGTGCCCATACACAGCTCAATGTGGTGGCCGAGATGGATTCGACGACCGGCCCGATGCGCGAGATGGTGGGCCATGCGCTGCGCTGTGAGCTGCTGCGCGCCGCCGTCTTCAAGGGCCGCCGCTCGCCGATGGTGTTCGGCCAGCCGGATGAATGGATGGGTTTGCTGATTGAGTCGCTGTTGCAGACGGGCCAGGGCAATGTCGAACTCTCAGCCCAGCTGGCCGAGCGTGCCTTCGAGGCGGCGCCGGTGACCAGGGGCCGCCTCAACGGCGCCCCTTTCGACTGGATCGCCGACGCAGATTCCCGCCTGGGCCCGGTGCTGGAGGCAATGGTCAATGGCAAGTACTACTGGATCCCGTTCAGCCGCTTGAGCAGCATCGCGATCGAACCGCCGGTGGATCTGCGGGACCGTGTCTGGCTACCGGCCAACGTGTCCTTTGCCAACGGGGGTGAGGCGATCGCGATGATCCCGACTCGCTACCCCGACTCGCAGGCCAGCGAGGAGGGCCAGATCTTGATGGCCGCGCGGACCGATTGGCAGGACATCGGCCACAACCGCTTTACCGGGCTGGGCCAGCGCGTGCTGGTGACCGACCAAGGCGAACACGACATGCTGAGCGTGCGCTTGATCGAACTTGAACCGTCGGACTCGCTCGATGGCTGAGCTGAACTCGCGTGACCGTCTGCAACCGTCCTTGCTGGATCGGTTGATCGACAACGAACCCCGGCAACGCATCGAGGGACTCGATGCGCGCGCGCTGACGCGGCAGCAATTGCGTGCGGCCGTGATGCGGGATCTGACTTGGCTGTTCAACGCGATTCGCGCCGAGCCTGAACCCAATTCAACTAGAAAAAGCGAGCTGGAGCTGTGGAAGTCAGCCCCTGAGGCACGCCGCTCGGTGCTGAACTACGGCATGCCCGCGTTTGCGGGCGTCACCCTGTCCAGCATGGACACCCGCACCATCGAGCGAGAGGTGACCGAAGCGATCAAGGCGTTCGAGCCCCGCATCGACCCGGACACGCTCAATGTCGAAGTCAAGATCGACGACGGCAACCACCACAACATGATGAAGCTGGTCATCCGCGGCCAGATGTGGAGCCAGCCAGTGCCGCTGGAATTGCTGCTGTCGGCCAACGTGGACGTGGAGACCGGCAGCACCCAGGTCCGGGAGCTGCGGGGATGATCGCCGGCTGCATTCACCGAGGCGCTGACTGAGCATGGATGCGCGCCTTTTGCGCTACTACAACCAGGAGTTGCGCTATCTGCGCGAGCTCGGGGGTGAGTTTGCGCAGGAGTTCCCGAAGATCGCCTCCCGCCTTGGCATGGAGGGCCTTGAGGTCAGCGACCCTTACGTTGAGCGCTTGCTGGAAGGATGCGCGTTCCTGGCGGCGCGCGTACAGCTCAAGCAGGACGCGGAGTTCCCGCGCTTTTCGCACCGCTTACTAGAGCTGATTTACCCGAATTTTCTGGCGCCTATTCCGTCGATGCTGGTGGCCCAGGTCGTCCCGGTACCCAACCCCAATCTGCTCAAGGGGCCGGTGCTGCCGCGTGACACCGGGCTGACCGGACCCGCCAGCGCTGCCTCCAAGAATCACTGCGAGTTCCGTACCGGCCAGCCCTTGCAACTGTCGCCGTTGACGACCTTGTCGGCCGAGTATTTCTTGAATATGTCGGAGCTGAACGTTTCCAGCCTGGCCCTGCCCAAGCGCCCGCGTGCCGGTGTCCGAATCCAGCTGCAACTGCCGGCCGGCATGACGCTGGCCCAATTGGAGTTGGACACGCTGCGCTTTTACCTCAGCGGCCAAACCGACACCGCCATGCATCTGCACGAGCTGCTGCTGAGCAATGCGGTTGGCGTGCTGATCGGCCCGCCGGGCCGGGCCGGTGACGGCAAGCGCGTCCTGCTGCCTGCCTCAGCGCTACAGCCCGTGGGCTATACCGATGAGGAGGCGATGCTGCCGCCGACATTGCGTGGCTTCGCCGGCACGCGGCTGTTGCAGGAGTACTTCGCCTTCCCCGAGCGTTTCCTTTTTGTCGACTTGCAGGACGTTCGGCGCGCGGTCAACGCCATCAGCGGCTCGGTGGTCGAGATCACGGTACTTTTTGCCCAGCCCGGCAACGGCCTGGATGGCGCAGTCTCGGCCAGCAACTTCGTCATGAACTGCGTGCCTGCGATCAACCTCTTTCCGAAGCGGGCCGATCGCATCCAGGTCACTGAAGGCAACTATGAGTTCCACGTCGTGCCTGAGCGCACGGCGCCGCTGGACTACGAGGTCTACGACGTGGTTGGCATGCAGGGGTTCACCGTGGACGGCGTCGAGCGCAGCTTTTTGCCGCTCTATGCCCCCGAGCACAAGCGCAGCCCGCTGCAGCAGACCGCCTTTTATACGATCTGGCGCGAACCGCGCTTGATGAGCGAGGCCGCGCGCCGCGACGGCCCGCGCTCCGGCTACACCGGCTCCGAAGTCTTTGTCTCGCTGGTCGATCCGAACGACGCACCCTATGCCGAGACGCTGCAGCAGGTGGCCCTGCAAACGCGCTGCACCAATCGCGATTTACCGGTCTTCATGCCGAGCTCTGGCGCACAGGCCGAGTTCAAGCTCGATGCCGGCATTCAGACGCAATCGGTGCGCGTGATTGCCGGCCCAAGCCGCCCCCACACCGCCTTGCGCGAGGGGGGGGTGGCCTGGCGGCTGTTGAACCTGCTGTCACTGAACTATCTGTCCCTGCTCGACACCGAAGGCGGTGAGGCCGCTGCAGCGATGCGTGACCTGCTGAGCCGTTTCCCGCAGGGGGCAGACCCCAGCGTGCGGCGCCAGATCGAGGCCTTGCAGAACGTCAGCACGCGGGCTGTCGTGCGCCGCCACCCGGTCGCCGGCCCGATCGCCTTCGGCCGGGGCATCGAGGTTACGCTGACCGTCGACGAGCTCGGCTATGCAGGCGGCAGCGCCTTCCTGTTCGGGGCCGCGATGCACCACTATCTGTCGCGCCATGCGTCGTTGAACAGCTTTGTCGAGACCGTGCTGGTCTCGCTGACGCGCGGCGAGGTGATGCGCTGGAAGCCGTCCCGCGGGACGAGGCCGGTGCTTTGATGGACACCCCAAGCCTGCCCCCAAACCTGCCCCCGAACCCGGTCTCACCCGACTTCGGCAGGTGGTTGAAGCGGCTCTCGGCCGAGCCCTATCGCTTCGATTTTTACCAGACACTGCGTCGCATCGAAAGCAGCCATCCGCACCTGCCGCGGCTGGGCGAGGCGCTGCGGCCCAGCGACGAGCCCATCCGGATCAGCCAGCCGGCCGATTTGACATTCGCTCCGGCGCCTCTGCATGGGCTTCAGATTCCCGTCAACGGCAAGCCGCGGTTGACGCAGCGCATCTTCGGCCTGTTGGGGCCGAACGGGCCCTTGCCGCTGCACATGACCGAACTGACGCGGGAACGCGCGGCGCACAACGCAGATCTTGGGCTGCAACGCTTCATCGACCTGCTGAACCACCGCTTTACCCTGCTTTTTTACCGCGCCTGGGCGCAAGCCCAGCCGACGCTGAGCCAGGACCGACCCAACGACCAGCAGTTCACCCGGCGGCTCGGTGCGTTGTCGGGCATTGGCAGCGAGACCCTGCTCAATCGTGACGCTGCAGGCGATGCGCCGAAGTTGCATTTCACCGGGCGCCTCGCGCGGCAGACCCGCGATGCCGATGGCCTGCTCAACTGGGTGCGCAGTGAGTTCGATGCGGCGGTGCGCATTGAGCAATGGTGCGGCCATTGGATGCCCCTGGCCCGCGAGGAGCGCAGTCGCATCCGCGCCGTTGGCCGTCCCGGCATCGGCCAGCAGCTCGGCCAAGGTGCCGTCCTCGGCGCCAGCGTCTGGGACGTGCAGAGCAAGTTCCGCGTCGTCATTGGCCCCGTCCGCGAAGCCCGCTATCACGCCTTTTTGCCGGGCGGTTCAGACCTTGCCAAGCTGCAGGCGATGGTGCGCCAATGGGTCGGGCTTGAATACGAATGGGATGTGCGGCTGATCCTGGCCCGCCAGGACGTGCCGCACTTGCGCATCGGGCGCAACGGCGAGCTGGGTCGCAGTTGCTGGCTCGGCAAATTCAAGAAGCCCGGCGATGCCGATGACCTGGTCATCGACGTCGAACGCACCCTCAAGAAAACCAATCGACAAAGGACGCCAGTGTCATGAGCGAAATCAGCCGCGTTGCCCTGTTCGGCAAACTCAATCCGATCGCCTACAAGGCCATCGAAGGTGCCACCGTGTTCTGCAAGATGCGGGGGAATCCGTATGTGGAGCTGGTGCACTGGATGGCCCAGCTGCTGCAGAACAACGAGACCGATCTCGACGCGATCATGCGCCACTACCAGCTCGATACCTCGGCCCTGGCCAAGGATTTGACCGCAGCGCTTGACCGGCTGCCGCGTGGCTCCACCGCAATCTCCGACTTTTCGGAGCTCATCGAAAACTCCATCGAGCGCGCCTGGGTTTACGCCACGCTGCAGTTCGGCGAGGCGCAGGTGCGTACCGGCTATTTGATGGTCGGCATGCTCAAGACCAACAGCCTTCGCAACGCGCTGCTGTCGATCTCCAAGCAGTTCGAGCGCATCAAGGCCGATGACCTGGCCGACAACTTCGTCAAGATCTGTGGAGGCACCGCTGAGGCCAAGCTGGGCGCCCAGGACGGCACCGGCGTGGGCTCGGGCGAACCTGGCACCGACAGCGGTGCCATCGCTCCGGCGGCCATGGGTAAGCAAGAGGCATTGAAGAAGTACTGCGTCGACATGACCGAGCGTGCGCGCGAGGGCAAGATGGACCCGATCACCGGCCGCGACGAGGAAATCCGCCAGATCGTCGACATCTTGATGCGGCGCCGCCAAAACAACCCGATCCTCACCGGCGAGGCCGGCGTCGGCAAGACGGCCGTGGTCGAAGGCTTCGCCCAGCGCCTGGCGCGCGGCGACGTGCCGCCGCAACTCAAAGAGGTCTCGCTCCTGAGCCTGGACCTGGGCCTGTTGCAGGCCGGCGCCAGCATGAAGGGCGAATTCGAGCAGCGACTGCGTCAAGTCATTGACGAGGTGCAGGCCTCGCCCAAGCCCATCATCTTGTTCATCGACGAGGTCCACACCCTGGTTGGCGCCGGCGGTGCGGCCGGCACCGGCGATGCGGCCAATCTGTTGAAGCCCGCCCTGGCGCGCGGCACGCTGCGCACGATTGGCGCGACCACCTGGGCCGAGTACAAGAAGTACATCGAAAAGGATCCGGCGTTGACCCGCCGTTTCCAGGTCGTGCAAGTGCCCGAGCCCGATGAAGCCAAGGCCATCCTGATGCTGCGCGGTGTGGCCACGGTGCTGGAGAAGCACCATCGCGTCCAATTGCTGGATGAGGCAATCGAGGCGGCGGTCAAGCTGTCGCACCGCTACATCCCGGCCCGCCAACTGCCCGACAAGGCGGTCAGTCTGCTTGACACCGCCTGCGCCCGCGTCGCGGTCAGCCAGCATGCCACCCCGGCCGAGGTCGAAGACTGCATGCGCCGCATCGAATCGCTGGAGATTGAGGAGGGCATCATTGCCCGCGAAGCAGCGGTGGGCGTGTTGATTGGCGAGCGCGGCAACGAGGTCGCTGCCAAGCTGGTCTCTGAACGAGGGCGTCTGCTCACGCTAGAAACGCGCTGGAAGGAAGAAAAGACCATCGTCGACAAGATCCTGGCCCTGCGCGCCTCGCTGCGCGGCCCGGACCAACCGGTCGACAACGATGCTGCTGTCGCCCCCGACCGCGAGTCGCTGCTGGCCGAGCTGCATATTGAACAAGCCAAGCTCAGCGAGCTGCAAGGCGATACGCCGCTGATCATGCCGTCGGTGGACGCACAGGCAGTCGCCAGCGTCGTGTCCGACTGGACCGGCATTCCGGTCGGCCGCATGGTCAAGAACGAGCTTGAAAACATCCTGCGCCTGGGCGAAACGCTGGGACAGCGCGTCATCGGCCAGCAACATGGCCTGGACATGATCGCCAAGCGCATCCAGACCTCCCGCGCGCGCCTCGACAACCCGAACAAACCGATCGGCGTGTTCATGCTGTGCGGTACCTCGGGTGTGGGCAAGACCGAGACCGCCCTGGCCCTGGCCGAAGCGCTGTACGGCGGTGAGCAGAACGTCATCACCATCAATATGAGCGAGTTCCAGGAGGCGCACACCGTTTCGACGCTCAAAGGCTCGCCCCCCGGCTACATCGGCTACGGCGAGGGCGGCATCCTGACCGAGGCCGTGCGCCGCAGGCCTTACAGCGTGGTGCTGCTGGACGAGGTTGAAAAGGCCCACAGCGATGTGCACGAGCTGTTCTTCCAGGTCTTCGACAAGGGTCGAATGGAAGACGGCGAAGGCCGCATGATCGACTTCAAGAACACCATCATCTTGCTGACCTCCAACGCCGGCTCCGAGTTGGTGATGAATATGTGCAGGGACCCGGAGCTGCTGCCCGACCCTGAATCATTGGCTGCCGCACTGCAGGGGCCGCTGATGAAGATCTTCCCGCCGGCCCTGCTTGGCCGGTTGGTCACCATCCCCTACTACCCGCTGTCACCGGAAATGATGGGCAAGATCGTGCGCTTGCAGCTGGGCCGCATCAAGAAGCGCGTCGAGGAAAACCACCGCATCCCGTTCAACTACGGACAGGACGCCGTGGATCTGATCATCAAGCGCTGCGACAACCCCGAGGCCGGTGGCCGCATCATCGACGCCATCCTGACCAACACGGTGCTGCCCAAGGTTTCGATCGAATACCTGGGGCGGATGTCACGCGGCGAGGAGCTCAAGGGCATCACGCTCGGCGCCGCCGATGGTGACTTCACCTACAGCTTCACCTGATCTTTACTCCGACCGAGAACTGAGAACTCGCCATGGCCGCCACCGATCTCGAGGCGCAATTCCTGACCCCGTTGGACGGGGCCGAACCGGCCTTGCTTTTCAGGATGCTGGAGGCTCGCGAGGATTTGGGCCGCCTGCCTCAGTACCGCCTTGAGCTGCTTCGGCTGAGCCCGGAAAAAGGTTCGCCCAAACCCATCACCGCCGCCCAGATCCTCGGTGCCAAGGTTGACATCAAGATCCAGGTCTACAAGAGTGACTACCGCTACATCAACGGCTATGTCACCCAGTTCGAGCGTGGCGGCGTCAGTGGGCGCTATGACATCTACCGTGTTGAGGTCACACCCTGGTTGTGGCAACTCACCTTGGGTGCCGACTGCCGCATCTTTCAGGACAAGTCAGCGATCGAGGTGATCGAGGCGGTGTTCGCCGACTACCCCGCGGCCGGGACGGTCAAGAAGGACCAACTGGACGCCGGATCCAGCAAACGCCCATACACGGTGCAGTACAACGAAACCGACTTTGATTTCGTCACCCGGTTGATGGAAGAGGAGGGCATTTACTTCTACTTCACCCACAGCAAGGGCCAGCACACTCTGGTGTTGACCGACAAAGCCAGCGGCCACGAAGCGCTCACCGATGGCACGCTGCGCTGGGCCGAAAAGCAGCTCGGCCAAGATCTGGCTGTCGACGTCATCACCTACTGGAGTTGCACCCATGCGGTGGGATCAACCAAGTACGTTCACACCGATTTCGCGGCTGACAAGCCGGCGCAGGACCTGAAGACCGAGGCCACGCGCGAGCCGCCTTACAGCAAGCATCCGAAGAATCTTGAGGTCTTCGTCTATCCGGGTGGCTATGCCGATGTTTCGATGGACGAGCAGCCCGACCCGAAGAAGACGCTGGGCGGCAAGCGAGCACGCATGGAGGCCGATCGCTTCGAATCGAACCAGATCGTCGCGATCGGCATCACGCCCTATCGCTTCACTGCGGCGGGCGCGACCTTCAAACTGAAAGACCATCCCGACGATGACGGCGGCTACCTGATCACGTCGGTTCGCTACGAGATGACCTTCACCCAATATGAAGCGAAAGACAGTGATCTGAAGACGGGCTTTGCCTGCCGCTTCGAGGCCGTGCCCAAGTCAACGCCCTATCACCCACCGGCGTTTGCGTTCCGCCCGAAGATTTACGGGCCGCAGACCGCAGTCGTCGTCGGCGCCAGCGGCGACGAAATCATGACCGACAAGTACGGCCGCGTGAAAGTTCAGTTCCGCTGGGACCGTCTGGGCACGAAGAACGAGAAAAGCTCCTGTTGGGTGCGTGTCAGCCAGCCCTGGGCGGGCAAGCAGTTCGGCATGATTGCTCTGCCTCGCGTTGGCGACGAAGTGGTGGTTGAGTTCCTCGATGGCAACCCAGACCGACCCCTGATCACCGGCCGGGTCTACAACGGCGAAAACATGCCGCCCTACAAGTTGCCGGACCAGGCCACCGTCAGCGGCATCAAGAGCCAGTCCAGCAAAGGCGGCGGTTTGAGCGACGCCAATGAGCTGCGCTTCGACGATAAAAAGGGCAGCGAATATGTCTGGCTGCAAGCGCAGAAGGACATGCACAGCTGGGTGAAGAACGACAGCTTCGCCTCGGTGCTGAACAACTACTGGGGCGACATCACCAAGAACTACTCGATGAAGATCGGCGGGACCACCGATATCGCCATCGCCGATGTGACCAAAATCAAAATCGACAAGGACGTCAACGCCAAGCTCGGTGCCGACCTGCACATGGCCATTACCGGTGCATTGGGTCTGGAGGTCACCGACAAGATCGCCATCAAGGGCGCTCAGGCCATTGCCATCAGCGCCGGCCAGGCCATCGATGTGAAAGCGGGCCAGGCGCTGGCTATCACCGCCACGTCGGGTGTCAGCGTCAAGGGCTTGAGCATCGTCATTTCCGGTGATACCAAGATCAGCCTCGTCGTGGGGGGCAGCTCGGTGGTGGTGGGGCCTGACGGCGTTTCGATCACCGGTCCGATGGTCAAGATCAATTCGGGCGGCTCGGCGGGCAGCCCGACGGCGGCGAAAGACGCGTCGCCGCCAGCGCCGCAGGAGCCTGCCGAGCCGACCAAGAACAAAGATCCGCTGGTTAAAGACAGCGGCGGCAGTGGTGCTGGTGCCTGACTCCGTTGACTGACCGTGAATTCACCCCAAGCGACCTCTGCCATCCCCGCCTCGTCAGCGCTCTCGCCCGAGCAGCTCAAAGCTTCGCTGTGGGCGGACACCAATGTGCAGGTCTACGCGCTGATCCTGGGACGCAGCGTGGGCGGCCTTCCCGAGCGCTTGGCGCAGGCCGATGCGAGCCGGGAACTCGGCAGTTATGACTGTCTGTGGCCTGGTGCGCTGAGTCCGATCCGACGCCAGCAAGCGCCTTTTTTGGTCTTGCTCAAGCAGGACAGCGCCTTCACCGATTGGCTGCTGCGCGAGGCTGGCGCCGGCTTTGGCGAATGGGGCGTCCTGATGCGCTCCAACCGCTCGTTCTTGGCGATGCGCAGCCATTGCCGCGAATGCAGCCGGGCCCGCCTGCCGGACGGCACCGAGATCACGATCGACTGGATGGACCCATCGCTGTTGCGCGCGCTGCTCCCCCTGGCGCCGCGCGATCAAGTCGAGGACCTGCTCGCGCCGTTCGAGGCACTGGTCATCGCCGGTACCCAAAGTTGGACCATTTGCACCCAGCAGTTCGGGCGGCTGCAGATGCAGGAACAACGCTTGATGGCAGCCGCATGAGCAGGTCCGACCCGGTTGCCCCCTGCCCGCTGCCACCGGAGGCGCAGCGATGATTCGCCTCACCGCCGAACAACAGCAGGCTTTGGAAGCATTGGCCCTCAGCCGAGATCTGCAGCGCCTGGGCGCCATCGTCACCCAGGCTTTTCCGGCGGTTGATGCCCGCCTGGGCGAGCGCAAGGCGGCGCTGCTGGAAATGGGCTGGCAACGCGCCAGTGCGCTGGGCCTGAGCCATGGCCTGGCCGTGGCCCGCTATCTGGCGGCTTGGTTCATTTTCGGCGCCGAGTTCGAGACCAAGCCGGGCCATGAATGGGCCCTGAAGCTGCTGGCTCAGCCCGAGCGTCCCGAAGGCCAACGCATCTTCCAACTGGGTCGCCGTGTCCGAGAGGAGTTGCAGCGCCAGTCGGGGTCAGCTGCCAGTGGTCTGCCCTCGGCGGCAGACTTTGACGCCGCGATGGCCCAGCTCGATGCCGCGCTGGGCGAACAGGGCCGGATGGGCAGCCTGTTGCCGCGCGAGCGCTTGCGCCTGGGCAGCGCCTGCGACATCGACGCGGTCGACATCACCTTGATCGAACCCGCACCGCTGCAGCACTATGCGGTCGAACAAGGCCAGTGGCGCCGGGTCCCCACCGTACTCGACCCGGAGAAGCTTCGAGTGGTTGGTTTGCAAGGCCAGGAGCCCCTGCCGGTGCAACTGAATCTGCTGAGCCTGTCCGAGGGGGGTAGCAGCCGACTGCGGCTGCGTTGCCGGGCCGCCCATGTTTGCGATCCCGCCGTCCATCCCTTGGTCGATTTCAACGGCGTGCATGGTCAGTACGAACGACGCGGCCCGCTGACCCAGGACTTGCAGATCACCTTGCCGCTAGAGGCCGGGCCGCCGCAGCCCCTGATGGCCGTCGAAGGCGGTGCCAGTTACAGCCGGCTTGGGCTGGCCGGTTGCGGCCTGCGCGAAAGCGGCGCACCGATGGGCGAGCAAAGCGTGCGCCTGGCCATTTACCCGGCCGAGCAAACCATGCTGGCTTGGCGGCGCGAGGCCGGCCCGGCGCTGCGCCTGCCTGCTGAACCGATGGCGCGCGCACCCGAGCCGCGTGCCCGGCTCGAGCGCGATGGCCAAATGCTCGACGCCAGACGCTGGCAGGCGGGACTGGCCGAACTGGACGCGCAGCTGAATGAAAGCCTGAACAGCCTTTTAATCGCCTGGGAACGCGAATCCGGCGTCACTGATGGCCGCCTGCAGGCCGAACCGGCTGTGTTGACCGGTGCTGCCGCCTTGACCTGGGGCTGGGCACCAAGCCCCGACGGCCTGGCCGCGCTGCCCTTTTACCGCGTGGCTGGCCTGCTCGATCTGGTGGCCTGCCAACTCAATCTGCGCCTGAGCGGCGAGTTGGCCTTGCTGGGCTCGCGCAGTCTGCTGCAATTGCATTGCGGCGCTCGGGAAGTGCTGCATTTCAATGGGCAGCGTGGGCCGCGGGATGAGGACTTGATGGCCGTCTTCAAGCCCGCACAGCTCGCGTTCCGCCACCCCTTTGTGCTGCACCTCGAAAACATCGCCACGCCCGAACTGGCCTTGCTCGACCAAGCCGGGCCGGTGGGCGGCGCAGTCGTCGGCGCGGTCGGCTTGCGCCAGCACCCGAGCGAACCCGGCTTCCAGTGGTTCGCCCGCATCGCCATTGAACCGGCCGGCGTAGCCCTGCATCTGCATGACCCGGTGCTGGGCCAGCAGCGGGCGATGATCCGCCCCCTCTTGCCCGCGATGACCCTGCTGGACTGGAGTTTGAGCTGATGGAAAGACTGCTCATTCTCAAACTTGAGGCCGGGGGTTGCGAGGCCGAGGCCTGGCTCAACGGCATCGCATTGGCGCGCGTCGATGCGGCGCGCCCGCGCAGCGTGGTGCCGGTGCATGAATACACCTTGGCGGGTGGCAACCGGCTGGAGCTGGTGATTTTTCCGCGCCCGGCCACCGAGCCGCCTGACAAAGCGCCGCCGCGCCAGCCCTTGGTGGCCACAGGCAATGAGTCTGCCCACCTGAGCATCTTGCTGCCTCGCGTTGGCAATCCCACCGAGGAAAGCAGCGCTCGAAGCCTGGCGCAACTCGACTGGACGCCGGCTGCGGATATCCCCTTCCTCGCGCCGCTGAATCTGCAACAGGACGTCTCGCTGCCGGTCAGCTTTCCGCGCTGGCGCTGGCTCGACGCGCCGCCCCTGCCTGTGCCCTTGTCGGCGGAGGTGCGGACGCAGGCGTTGGCCTTCGTTGCCGGGCTGGCGGACGACCTGGGCCGCGGCCAAACCGACAACTTCATGAACGCCTGTCGGCTGCGCAGCGAGGAATTGGCGGTCGCCTATCAGCGTGACCCTGAAAGCGAGCGCGGACGGCTGCGCGAGGCGCTCTTGGAGGGTTATGCTGCGCAGAATTTGAAGTGGCCTGCGGTCGAGGCCGATGGCTTTGTCCTGCGGCCATTGGCGGGCGGGCGGCTGCTGGAGGCCCTGGGCCCGGATGGCAGCCCGGCACTGCAAAGCGCGCCCGATGCGCAAGGTCGGCGCTGGGCCCTGCCGCTGCGCCTGGCCTGGGTCGAGAATCGTTTCTACATATTGCGCTGAAATGAAACCAGGCCGACAGTTTCATGTTGCGATGACTGCTGCGGGTGCTTGGGCAAGTCAGGCAAGTCGGGCATTACCTGCAATGCGGGCAGTTCAGCGCCAAGGATATTGATGTGATCACGCTCACGGTCGTCTCTTACAACGGTCAGCCTTCTGACAGTCGCCTTTCAGCCCAGTTCGATGAACTCGGCGGCACGATCGGGCGCGCCGATTCCAACCAGTTGGTGCTGCCTGACCCTGATCGGGCTATTTCCCGCGTCCATGCGCAGGTGGTCTTCCGCAACGGCACATTTGCGGTGGCCGATCGGGGCAGCAACCCGATCCTGGTTAACGGCCAGGCGGTGGGCAGCGGTCGCGAGCAGAAGATTGCTGAGGGGGACCGCGTGCAGATCGGTGGGTATTTGCTGAGCGTCGCCCAAAGCGCAGGAACGGCGCGGACTGCCGGGCCGGTTGACCCCTTTGCCGATTTGCTGGGCCCCTCGGCCGCGGCGAATGCGCGGGCACCCGGACAAGGTGCCGCCCTGATCGACCCGCTGGCCGCCTATGGCAACGAATCCAACCCGCGGACCGTGCCCGGCGCGTACACCAAGAAAGCGGCACCGGCGGCCGCGCCGGCCGCGTCGGCCATGGGCATTCCCGATGACTGGGACCCTTTCGCACCCGACCCGGTGGGCGCGCCGTCCGCACAGCCGCTCGGTCAAAGCCTGGGTCGCTCGGGCAACAGCGGCGGCAATTTCGGCCTGGACGTCGGCGCCGGCGCAGCCGCGCCGTTGATCTCAGGCCTCGGCAGCGGCGGTCCGGAAAGCTCGTTGGACCAACTCTTCGGCCTCAAGGCTTCCACCGGCGGCGACCCCTTTGCCAACTCGCTGCTCGACGCACCGATGGCCAAGCCGAACATGGCTGCCAATGCCGATCCGCTGGCTTCGCTGAGCAGCGTGCCCAAGGCCAGCGCCCAAGCGGTGCAAGATGACTTTTCGTTGCTGAACCAGCCCTTTCAGGCGCCGCCGGTCAGCCGACCGCTGATGCCGTCTGTGGCATCACCTGTTGCGCCACCCGTTGCGCAACATTTCGCGCCACCTGTCGCGCCACCCGTTGCGCCACCTGTCGCGCCCCAAATTCCGGCGGGCGCCGTCCTGTCCTGGGATTCGGGCAGCGACCCCGACAGCACGCACACGGTCATACGCGCCTCAGCCCCTCGTGCGCCGGTTGCGGCATCCGCCGCATCCGCCGCACCTGTTGCGCCGCTCACGCCGCACATGCCGCTCATGCCAGTTGCCCCGGCCGTCTCCCCAGTGCCCGCCTATGTCGCGCCCCAGCCCAGCCCCCCCGCGGCCTTGGCTGAGCCGGTGAAAAGTCCGGTCGCTGGGCCAGCAGTCAAGCACAGCGACAGTGCCGCCTTGCTGGATGCATTGCGCAGCGGCTTGGCCGTACCGGGTCTGCAAATTGACCGACTGACGCCCGAGCTGATGCTGCTGATCGGCCAACTGCTGCACGAGGCTGCCAGCGGTACGACGGATCTGCTGGTGGCCCGTGCGGCGATGAAGCGCGAAGTGCGCGCCGAGGCCACGATGATCGTCGCGCGAGAGAACAATCCGCTGAAGTTCTCGCCCACCGCCGAGGCAGCGCTGCAGCACCTGCTTTCGCCAACGACACGGGGCTTCATGGCCGCTGCGCCGGCCATGCGCGACGCCTTTGACGATCTGCGTGCCCACCAGTTCGGTTTCGTGGCCGGCATGCGTGCGGCGCTGGCGGGCGTGCTTGACCGCTTCGATCCCGCGCACCTCGAAGGCAAGCTGACACAGAAATCTTCCGGCCTCATGTCGATCTTGCCCGGCAGCCGCAAGGCGCGAATGTGGGAGGTGTTCACCGAGCACTACGCGCAGATCAGCACCGAGGCCGAGGATGATTTCCACAGCCTCTTCGGCAAGGCTTTTTTGCAGGCCTACGAAGAGCACATTGATCAACTCAAGCGGGGGCCAGCGTCTTGAACGAAGCGCCAGCCACGCCGCTCAGCGATGCCCTCAGCCCGAATGGTGCTGCAGGCCCGACCCTGCCTCCGATCGAGTTGGCCATCCTCTCGCGCCAGGGCGGACGCAGCTACAACGAGGATGCCTGTGGCCACTGGAATTCCGACACTCATCTGTGTTGCGTCGTGGCCGATGGCGCGGGCGGACATGGCGGCGGTGATATCGCGTCCAAGCTGGCGGTCCGCTACATCATTGAGCAGTTCGCTGCGGCGCCACTGTCGCGGCCCGAGGAAGTGACCGAACTGCTGCATGACACCAATGCCACCGTGATCCGGCACCGCGCGGACGGCAAGGAGCAGGCGCATATGCACACCACGGTGGTGAGCCTGTTCATCGACTTGGACCAAGGCCTGGCTTTGTGGGGGCATGCCGGCGATTCGCGCCTGTATCTGTTCCGCGACGGGCAGATGCTGGCCCACACGCGCGACCACAGTGTGGTTCAGTCCCTGGTTGAAGCCGGCATCATGCAGCCCGACGAAATGCGCACCCATCCACGCCGCAGCGAGTTGCTTTCGGCACTGGGCAGCCTGCCTGAGGACCTGCATGTCACCGCAGCCAGCAAGCCATGGCGTTTGCAGGATGGCGATGTCTTTCTGCTGTGCACCGATGGCCTGTGGGAGTTCGTCAACGAGGCCGAAATGAGTGCCTCGCTGAACCGCTCGGCCAATCCACGCGCCTGGCTGGCCGCACTGGAGGAGTTGGTGCTGCGCCATGCGGCCGAGGCCGCCAAGCTGACCCACGACAACTTCAGTGCGATCACCGTCTGGTGTGGCCGCGGCCACTGATCGAGGAGCCCCGGCATGCCCAACCAAGTTTGCACCGGCGCCTTGCTCCAATGCACTTTCGGCATGGCGCCTTCGTCCTTTGTCGCGACGCCCAAGATGATTCAGACCAGCTATATGGATGCTGGCAACATCATGGACAACATCCCGATCACGAATATTCCACCGTTCGCGATGTGCCAGTCGCTCGCCAACCCGACCGTGGCGGCGGCGACGGCGGCTGCCCTGGGTGTGCTGACGCCGATGCCCTGCGTGCCCGTATTTCCTGCACCCTGGGTGCCCGGCGCACCGACCGTGCTGCTCAACAACATGCCGGCCCTGGACAACACCTGCAAGCTGATGTGCGCCTATGCGGGCGTGGTCAGCATTAATTTTGCTGGCCAGGTCACCCATCAGATTCCCTGAAGATCAAGAAGCCTATGACCTGGACCAATAAAGTCATCTGGACGGAGGGCATGTTCCTCCAGCCCCAGCATTTCCAGCAGCATGACCGCTACACGCTGTCGCAGGAATTGCAGCGCTCGAATGCCCAGCAACCCTATGGTTGGGGCTTTCTGAGCCTGGCACTTGATAGCGCTGCGCTGAACCTGGGCAAGATTGCCATCAATGCGGCCCAAGGGCTGATGCCGGACGGCGTGGCCTTCGATATTCCGGGTCAAGACGCTTCGCCCGCAGCGCTGGATGTGCCGCCGGATACCCGTGATGAACTCGTCGTGCTTGCGCTCGCCCTGCAGCGCCCCGGCGTGGCGGAGTCAGATGCCGAAGGCGATGCCAGCTCAATGCCGCCGCGCTACAACGCCGCTGAAGTCGACGTGGGCGACACCAATGTCACCGGCGAGCGGGTGGCGCCGATCCAGATCGGCCGCCTGCATTTGCGGGTGATGCTGGCGCGCGATGCCGTCGAGGGCTATGCCACGATTGCGCTGTGCCGCGTGATCGAACGCCGCGCCGACAACAAGCTGCTGCTTGACAGTGCCTTCATCGCGCCGACCCTGCATGCCGGTGCCAACGACATTCTGGCTTCGCATCTGCGCGAACTGCACGGCATGCTGCATCAGCGCGGCGAAGCGCTGGCCGGGCGCCTGGCCCAGCCGGGCCGGGCGGGGGTTGGCGAGATCGCTGATTTCCTGCTGTTGCAGACGATCAACCGCAGCGAGCCGATGCTGGCGCAATGGCGCCAGACCTCGCTCCTGCATCCCAAGGATTTCTACCTGAGCGCCGTCTCGCTGGCTGGCGATCTGGCCACCTTTGGCGAACGCCGCCGCCCGGCAGACTTGCCCGCTTACTTGCATGACGATTTGGCGCGCTGCTTCACGCCGCTGATGTTGAGCCTGCGTCAGTCGCTGTCGATGGTGATGGAACAGACCGCCATCCCGATCGAGTTGCAAGATCGCAAGTACGGCATTCGCGTGGCGATGATCCCCGATGTGGAATTGCAGCGCAGCGCGCAGTTTGTGCTGGCCGTGGCCTCGGCCATGCCCGGCGATGCCCTGCGGGCGCGCTTTCCAACCCAGGTCAAGATCGGCACGGTGGAGCGCATCCGCGATCTCGTCAACCTGCAGTTGCCCGGCGTGACCCTGCGGCCGCTGCCCGTGGCGCCTCGACAGATTCCGTACCACGCGGGCTACAACTACTTCGAGCTGGAAACACGGGGCAACGACATGTGGAAGCAGCTGGAAAGCTCGGGTGGGCTGGCCATGCACATTGCTGGCGACTTCCCGGACCTTGAACTCGAATTTTGGGCGGTGCGCGTATGAGCGATGACAAGAACGACCCTTTTGCCGCGTTCAATTCGGACCGCACCGTCATCAAACCGAGCGCTGGCCGCGCCAGATCGGGCGCGCCCGAGGGCATGACGCCACCGCCGGGCGCCGCCGCAGCGCCCCAAGCCGGTCCAGCCCTGCCGATCGGCAAGGAAGCCCCGCTGTCGCTTGACGCGCTGATGACCGCAAGCCTGAACCCGCTGGTGGCTGCCGCCGCGCCGCTGCTCGCGGCCGCGCCGCGGGTGCGTACCACCGCCCGCCATCCCAACCCGGCCGGTCTGAAGGATGCGCTGGCCGAGGGCGTACGCAAGTTCGAGGCGCAGGCGCGGGCACAGGGTCTCCCCAACGAGCAGGTGATCGCGGCCCGCTACATCCTGTGCACCATGCTCGACGAATCGGCCGCCAGCACGCCCTGGGGCGGCTCGGGTGTGTGGTCGGCACAAAGCCTGCTGGTGCTGTTCCACAACGAGACCTGGGGCGGCGAGAAGGTCTTTCAGCTGATGTCCAAGCTGGCCGAGAACGTCGAAGGCAACCGCAATCTGCTGGAACTGCTCTACGTCGTGCTGGCCTTCGGTTTTGAAGGCCGCTACCGCGTGATCGACAACGGCCGAGCCCAGCTCGACAGCGTGCGCGAGCGCCTGGTGCAACTGTTGCGCCAGGGGCGGCCCAGCGTCGAAAAGGCGCTGTCGCCACGCTGGGAAGGCGTGCCTCAGCAGGTTGCCAAGCTGCGCGACGGGCTGCCGCTGTGGGTGGTCGCCTCCTTGCTGGCGCTGGTGCTGGCGCTGATCCTGATGGGCTTGCGCTTCAAGCTCAGCGACAACGCCGAGCCCGCCTTCACGCTGTTAGCGGGCCTGGACGCCAAGGCTGCCAGCGTCAGCACCACGGCGCCTCCCAAGCCGCCCGCTGCCGCGCCCAGGCTTGCCGGCTTTTTGCAGCCAGAGATCGCTGCCGGTCTGGTGCAGGTGCAGGACTTTGCCGACCGCTCGGTCGTGACGATCAAGGGCGACGGTTTCTTTGAGGCTGGCAGCGCGGTGATCTCGTCCGAGGTGCGGCCGCTGCTGCCGCGCATTGCGCAGGCACTCAGCGACACGCCCGGCCAGGTGCTCATCGCCGGCCACACCGACAACCAGCCGATTCGCACCCTGCGCTACCCGAGCAACTGGCACCTGTCACAAGACCGGGCCGATGCGGTGAAGGCAGAGTTGGCCAAGACTGTCAAACCCGAACGTCTGCGTGCCGAAGGCCGTGCAGACAGCGAGGCGCTCGTCGATAACGGCACACCGGTCGGCCGCGCGAAGAATCGCCGGGTCGAAGTCACCCTGTTCGTGCAGCAACCGGCCACCGCTCGCTAAGCGCTGCGCCACCGCATCCACCGCATTCAAGGTATCAGACGCAGCATGAAGAAATTTCTGCAGATTGTTTTTCATCCGCTAGCGCTGGCCCTTTACGGCCTGTTGGCGCTGGCCGCCCTGGTCTGGTGGGTGGGCCCGCTGATCGCCTTCGGCGAAAGTCGGCCACTCGATGGGCTGTGGGCGCGCCTGCTGACCATGGCCCTGATCGTCCTCATCTTCCTGCTGGTGATCGGCCTGCGGGCCTGGCGTCGCAAGCGTGCCAACGCCGCGATGATGGCGGGACTCAGCGGTGGCGCCAGCGCGTCCGATCGCGAGGCCGAGGTGCTCAACAAGCGCTTCGCTGAAGCGTTGAAGGTGCTGGAAGACAGCGCCAAGAGCAGTGGCAAG